>NZ_JACVYG010000039.1:0-109081 GCF_014712245.1 Streptomyces sp. 5-10 | reverse complement strand
GGGCGCTGGGGCCGTCCCCGGACGGGTCCCGGCCACGCGGGGAGTCCTGGCGAGGGCGGGGCGCGCCGTGTCGGGCGTCCGGCGCCGGGCGCGTCTCTTGGCGGTGGCCGGGGCACGTGGTCGCGCTCGCCTACTCGCGAATCGCCGTCGCGGTGCGCGCGGCGGCGGGGCGCTGCGGGTCCCGGCCACGCGGGGCGTCCCGGCGAGGGCGGGGCGCGCCGTGTCGGGCGGGCCGGGGCCGGGTGTGTCTCTGGGCGGTGGCCGGGGCACGTGGTCGCGCTCGCCTACCCGCGAATCGCCGTCGCGGGGCGCGTCTTCGTCGTCCCGGCTCGGGTCCTGGGTCTCCCGGCAGCGACGGCCGGGACGTGCCCGCTGCCGCCGCCCGGGCCCCTTCGTCCCCGAGAAGGTGGCGCCCGGGCTGTCGGGCCGTGCTCGGGCGCCCAGGGCCCCGGCGCGGCGCGTGCTGTTGGGCGTCCCGACCGGTCGTGGCTACGGGCGGTGGCTGGTCGGGTGGGCCCGCCGTGCCGGGCCCGCGCCGGGGTGTCCCGGCAGGGGGCGCCGGACGGCGCTCCTAGCGCCGCTGGGTCGTATGGGGCGCGGCCGTGAGTTGGTTGTCGAAGTCGACCACGCCCTCGATCGCGCGGATGAGGCGGGCCGCCGCCGGGATGAGGACGGCCTCCTTGACCCGTCCGGTCAGGGTGACCACACCCTCGTTCACGCTCACCCGGACGGTCTCCCCCTGGGCCGGGAAGAGATGGGTCACCACCTCGCGGCGCACCTCGTCCTCGATGTCGTCGTCCGGCCGCAGGAACACCTTCAGCAGGTCGGCGCGGCTGACGATGCCCTCCAGGCGGCCCTCCTCGTCCACCACCGGGAGCCGCTTGACCCGCTTGTGGGTCATGATCCGCGCGGCCTCGGCGAGCGTGGCGCCCGCGTGCACGGTGATGGCGGGGGACGTCATCAGCTCATCGGCCGTCACCGCGCCCGCCTTGGCGACGCCGGGGAGGTCGGGCAGCTGCGCCACCCGCGCGGGGTCGCTGTCGCGGAACTCCTCCTTGGGCAGCAGATCCGCCTCGGAGACCACGCCGATGACCCGGCCCTCGCCCTCCAGCACCGGCAGGGCGCTCACCCTCCACTGCTCCAGCGTTCTGACGATCTCCTTGAACGGCGCTTCGCGGCCGACGGCGACGACGGTATGGGTCATCACATCGCTCACGATGTGCGCACTCCGGGGCACGGCATCCTCCTTGGTCACGCCTTGGTCATGCCTTGGTCACGCTGCCTGCCTTCCGCTCGCCTCGCCGCCGGCCGCCAGCCGGACCTCGATCCGGCGGCGCACCCGCCCCGCGAGCCGGGCCAGCCCGGCCGAAGTGGCGGGTCGGGGCGGGGCCGGGCGGCGGATCCGCCGGGCGTGCGGCGGCAGCCCCGCGAGATCGGTGTCGAACCGCCGCCGGGCGCGGTCGAGGGTGTCGGGGGCTCCGGTCCGCAACCCCTCCCGCATCACGGTCTCCAGCAGGGGCGCCCCGCCGTGGGGCGGAAGCTCGTCGCGCTCGCCGATCACATCGGCGAAGCCGGAGCGCCGCCACACCTGCTTGGTCCCGGGGGCCGTGGCCTTGGCCGAGGACAGTTTCATCACCGGCCGCCCGTCGTAGGCGACCAGCTTGTACGCGGTGTCGAGGGAGGCGGCGTCGGCGGACACACCCATCCGGGTGCCCACGGCGTAGACATCGATCGGCGCGCCCGAGCGGATCAGCTCCTCGATGGCGTACTCGTCGAGCCCGCCGCTCGCCACGATCCGCACCTCCGGCAGCCCGGCCGCGTCGAGGATCTCCCGGGCCCGCGCCGCCTCTTCGCCCAGGTCGCCGCTGTCCAGCCGGATCGAGCCGAGGGGCCCGGAGTCCAGCTCGCGCAGCACCCGCGCCGCGGTGGCCACGCCGGTCGCCGTGTCATAGGTGTCCACCAGGAAGGTGACCGGGCCGGGATGGGTACGGGCGAACGCGCGGAACGCGGTCTCCTCGTCCGGGAACGCCTCGATGTACGCGTGCGCCATCGTCCCGGTGGCCTCGATCCCGTAGGCCGCGGCCGCCGCCACATTGCTGGTCGCCGTGAACCCGGTCATCGCGCTCAGCCGCGCCGACTGCAGCCCGGACCACGGGCCGTGGGTGCGGCGCAGCGAGAAGTCCACCACCGGGCGCCCCTCCGCCGCGACCACGCACCGGGCCGCCTTGGAGGCGATGGTGGTCTGGTGGCTCAGCTGCCCCAGCAGATACGTCTCGACCAGCTGGGCCTGCGGCAGCGGCGCGGTCAGCTCCAGCAGCGGCTCCCCGGCGAGGACGATCCGCCCCTCGGGCACCGCCCGCACCTCGCCGTCGAAGCCGAGCCCGAGCAGCGGTTCGAGGTCCTCGTACGGACGGCGCGCCGCCGCGGCGTACGCCGCCACGTCCTCGGGCCCCACGCGGAAGCCGGACAGGAAGTCCAGCGCCGGCTCCAGGCCCGCGGCGACCAGGAAGCCCCGCTCGGGCGGCAGGTCGCGGACGTAGAGGTCGAAGGTGGCCGGGGCGGTCATGCCCTCGCGCACATACGACAGGGCCATCGTCACCTCGTAGAGGTCGGTGGTCATCGCCTCCGACACGTCACTCTCGCCTCCCTCCGGCACGTCGCTCTCGCCTCCCTCCGGCACGTCGCTCTCGCCTCCCTCCGGACATCGCTCGCTTCCCCGTGGGCCCTCCCTCCGGGCATCAGCCGCGCGGGACGACCGCCACCGGGCACGGCGCGTGGTGCACCGCCGCCTGGATCACCGAGCCCAGGTGGGGAGCGGGGCCCGGCTCCGTCTCGTCGCGGCCCAGCACGAGCAGTCCCGAGCCCGGTGCGGTGTGCACCACGCCGAGCGCCGGGCGCTCCGTGGTGAACGCCTCCGCCACCGGCACCCCGGGGTACTTCTCCCGCCAGGGGCGCAGCGCCGCGTCCAGCGCGCCCTCCGCCCCCGCCACCGCCTCCTCGTCCCCGGGCCCATTCGCGCCCGCGTGCACGGCCCGCAGCACACCGCCGCGCCGGGCTGCGGCGTCGAAGGCGAACCGCAGCGCCTCCTCGTTCGGCCGCCGCAGGGACACCGCGACGGTGACATCGGCGGTCAGCGGCTTGTCGTCGGCGTGCACCATGATCACCGGGTGATCCGCGTGCGCGAGGACCTGGCGGCCGGTCGATCCGAGGAGGAAGCCGTCGGGGGTGCCGCGGCCGCGCGAGCCCAGCACCAGCATCTCGGCGTCCCGGGCCGCGTCCAGCAGGGCGGGCACGGTCTCGCGCGGCACCAGCTCGGCCGAGACCCGCAGCCCCGGGTGGGCGTCGCGCAACTCGCCCACCAGGTCGGTCAGCAGCCGCTGCGACCAGTAGCCCTGGTCGTCCTCGTGGGGGAGGACCGGGGCCGGGGGCGACGGCGGGTTCCAGGCGTGGATCAGCCGCAGCCGCAGATCGCGCAGCAGCGCCTCGCGCGCCGCCCAGTGCGCGGCCGGCGGGCTCTCGGCGAAACCGTCGATCCCGACGGTGATGGGCGCTCCCATGCGCATCGCCTCCCCGCTCACGTCCGCCGGGCCACCAGCGGTCGGGCGGCCTCGCCGAGCACGATCTTGATCGCGCCGGTGTCGGTGGCGCGGGCGAAGACGTCGTACGCCTCCTCCATCTGGTCCAGCTCGAACAGATGGGTGATCAGCGTGGACGCGGGCAGCCGCCCGGCGCACAGCAGGGAGAGCAGGGTGGGGGTCGAGTAGGTGTCGACCAGCCCGGTGGTGATCGTCACGTTCTTGATCCACAGCTCTTCGAGATGCAGCGTCGCGGGCCGGGCGTGCACACCGACGTTGGCGATCCGGCCGCCCGGCCGCACCATCCGGGTGCAGGTCTCGAAGGACCGCGGGCTCCCCACGGCCTCGATCACCACATCGGCGCCGAGCCCGTCGGTGAGATCGTCGACCAGCCGCTCCGGGTCCTCCGCGGAGTCCGCCACCGCGTCGGCGCCGACCCGCTTGGCGGCGTCCAGCCGGGCCGTGTCCGGATCGACGGCGATGATCCGGCCGGGGGAGAAGAGCTGCGCCGTGGCGATCGAGGCCAGCCCGACGGGCCCGGCGCCCACCACAGCGACCGTATCGCCCGGCCCCACCCGGCCGTTGAGGACGCCCACCTCGTAGGCGGTGGGGAAGACATCCGCCAGCAGCACGGCGTCATGGCCCTCGGCCGACCCGGTCAGCGGATGCGTGGACAGATCGGCGAAGGGCACCCGCACATACTCGGCCTGGGTGCCGTCGACCGTACGGCCCAGGATCCAGCCCCCGCCGTCACGGCACTGTCCGTAGCCGCGCTCCCGGCAGAAGCGGCAGTGGCCGCAGGCCGAGATGCAGGAGATCAGCACCCGGTCGCCGGGACGGATCCCGCGGACGTCGGCACCGGTCTCGACGACCTCGCCGACCCCCTCGTGACCCAGCACCCGGCCGGGCTCGACGTCCGGCACCTCGCCGCGGAGGATGTGCAGATCGGTGCCGCAGATGGTCGTGGTGTCGATCCGGACGATCGCGTCGGTGGCGGCCTCGAGTTCGGGGTCTGGCACCTCCTGCCAGGAGGACCGCTCCGGCCCGTGGAAGACGAGTGCTTTCATGGCCGTTTCCCTTTCCTCCGGTTTCCTCCGATTGCCTTGGGTTGCCTTGAGTTGCCTTGGGCCTTGGGTTGCTTTCGGTTTACGCCGCTGTTCTCCGTCGCCTCGTCACGCCGCCCGTCGCCTCGTGACGAGCCGGGGCGGGGGCGGGCGCGGGGGCTCATCGCTGCGGCACGACCGCGACCGGGCAGGCGGCGTGGTGCGCCACGGCCTGGGTGACCGGCCCCAGCCGGGGGCCGAACCCCACCCGGCGCGGACCGCGGCCCACGACCATCAGCGCCGTGCCCGCCGCCGCGGTCACCAGCCGCCGGGCCGGGCTGTCCGACGCGACCTCCTCGAAGACCCGCACCTCGGGGAACTTGTCCCGCCACGGCGCCAGCACCTCGCCCAGCGCGTGCTCGGCCTCCTTGCGCGCGTCGCTCAGCCCCACGTCCACCACCCAGGGGGCGTCGCCCCGGATGGCGGGGACCCGGTCGGCGTGGACGGCCCGCAGTACACCGTCGCGCCGGGCCGCGGCGTCGAAGGCGAAGTCCAGGATGTCGTCGCACGGCTCGTGCGGCTCCACCCCGGCCACCACATCGCCGTGCCGCTCCTCGTGCCCGTCCGCCCGCACCAGGACCACGGGGGTCATGGAGCGCGCGGCGAGTTCCAGGCCGACGGAGCCGAGGAAGAAGCCCGCGACCGCGCCGATCGAGCGGGACCCCACCACCAGCAGCTGGGCCCGCTCCGCCTCGGCCAGCAGGACCGGCGCGGGCAGGCCGGAGATCTGGGCGGTGAGGATCGTCGTCTCCGGGTGGTCGGCGTCCAGCTCGGCGCGCGCCGAGCGCAGGGCGCGCTCGGACCAGTACTGCCAGGCCGCCTCCCGGCCCGGTGTCAGATCCTTCTGCTCGGGCCCCGGCCACGCGTTCACCAGCCGCAGTGGCGCGTCGCGCGAACGGGCCTCACGGGCCGCCCAGCCGGCGGCGGCCAGACTCTCGTCGGAACCGTCCAGCCCGACGGTGACGGGGCGCGCCATCGCTGTCTCCTTCCCGGCAGGCCCACTCGGCACCTCGGCTCGCCCCCGGGGCGTGCGCGCGGCCTCGCGCGGGCCGCGGGGAGGTGCCCGGGCCGAGGCGCGGCGCCGGGGGCGCCCACTTCTCGCGGGCCCTGATTGCGCGGTGCGCGGTAGTGGGACGTCCGCTTCTCCGCGTCTGCCGGTTGCCCCCGGTGCCATCTCCAGCGGACCATGACCGGGCCCCGGCCGACAGGGCCGACCGGTCCCGGGGAGGTCCCGGGGACCAGGTCTTACGGCCCTTTCCGCCGCCCGGAGCAGGGACACGACCCGGCGTCTCCTGGACATCGCTCGATGAACCAGTTGCCCGGGTTCATGGGGATCGGTGGCTACTCGACCGGCACCAGCACCACCGGGCAGTGCGCATGGTGCAGTGCCGCATGGGTGACCGGGCCGAGCTGCATGCCGAGCCGGGGTGTCCGCCGGTGGACGGCCAGCACCAGGACGTCCGCCGCCCGCGACGCCTCCACCAGCGCATGGGCGGGGGCGCTGTGGGTGGTGTGCTCCCGCACCCGGATCTGCCCGAACTCCTCGCGCAGCCCGGCCACCATCCCGTGCGCCACCGTCCGCTCCCGCTCGGCGCGCAGCGCCACCACCTCCCGCGCGGGCAGCGCGTGATCGCCCGCGAAGACCCGCGGCTTCGGCCAGGCGTAGAGCACCCGCAGCCGGGCCCGGCGCCGGGTGGCCTCCTCGAAGGCGAAGCGGGCCGCCGCCGCGTCCGCGCCGCTCTCCACCCCGACCAGCACCTTGCCGTGGCCCTCGGGCCCGTACGCCACCGTGGACCCGCCGCGCACCACCAGCAGCGGGCGCCGGGTGTGGGCGGCCAGCCGCAGCCCGACCGAGCCGAGCAGCAGCCCGGTGAAGCCGCCGAGCCCCCGGGTGCCGATGACGATCAGCGCGGCGTCCTCGCCGATCCGCAGCAGCTCGGGCACCGCGTCCTGGGCCGTCAGGGTGGGCACGATGCGCAGCCGCGGATCCTGCTCCTGGGCCCGCGACATGGCCAGCCGCAGCACGGTCCTGGCGATCTCCACCGCGGGCCGCCGCGGTTCGCTGTCCGGGTCGAAGGCGAGCGGGTCGGTCCGGGCCCACGGCCAGGCGTGCACGATCTCCAGCGTGGCGTCACGGCGCCGCGCCTCGGCCACCGCCCGGTCCAGCGCGGCCCAGGCGCTGTCGGAGCCGTCCAGGCCGACCACCACCCGGCCGTCCCGCACCGGCTTGCCGGCCGGGCGGGTCATCGCCGCGCACCTCCCCGGCCGGCGGAGTCGTCGACCCGGTAGCTGAGCCGGTCGACCACGGCCACCACGCCGTCCACCTGCCCGGTCATCCGGATCGCGAGGGGGATCTCGCTGTGCCGGTCCAGCTGTCCCTCCAGCCGTACGACCCCGTCGGTCACGGTGACCGTGACGGACTGCGGGCCGAGCCACAGCGAGCGGACCAGCACCTCGTCGATCACCTCGGCGCGGATCTCGTCGTCCGGGCGGAGGAAGACCCGCAGCAGGTCCCGGCGGGTGACGATGCCGATCAACCGGTCCTCCTCGTCGACGACGGGCAGCCGCTCGACGCGATGGCGGTCCATCGCGCGGGCCGCGTCCACGATGCTGTCCTGGGGGCGCACGGTGACCGCGGGGCGCGACATCAGCTCTCCGGCCGTCGGGGCGGGCTCGCTGAGATCGGTCCCGGTGATCATGCCGACCACCTTGTCGTCCTCGTCCACCACGGGCAGCCCGTTGAAGCGGTGCCGGGAGAGCAGCGCACCGACCTCGTCGAACGACGTCTTGGAGCGCACCCGGACGACGTCGTCGGTCATCACATTGCCGATCTTGCGGTGCTTCATCCGTGCCTCCCCGGTCCGCTCCCAGCGTGGGACGGCGCTCCGGCCCGCCTCTTGGGCTGCCCGGGGTCCGCCCGGGACCGTTCGGCCCGCACGGGTGCCCTGGGCCGAACGACCCCCGGCAGGGCCGAAACGCCCCTCGCGCGGCATCCCGCACGGGCGCCAGGGTGAAGGCGTCGGGACGGCGGCGTTGGCGCGCGGAAGGCGGTGGGAAGGGTGGAGCTCCCCCTCGTGGTGGGCGTCGACGGCTCGCACCACAGCCTCCAGGCGGTGGACTGGGCGGTGGACGCGGCGGCCCGGCACGCGGCGCCGCTGCGGCTGGTCCACGCCTCGCTGTGGGAGCGGTACGAGGGCATCGCCCCCGCCACCGACCCCGAGCGTCCCTGGGAGCAGATCAGGGACGAGGAGATCGCCGCGTCCGCCGCCGAGCGCGCCCGCCGCCGCGGCCCCGATGTGAAGGTCGCCGCCGAGGTCGTGCCGGAGGACCCGGTGTGCGCGCTGCTGCGCGCCGGCTGGGAGGCCTCGGGCGTGGTCGTCGGCTCCCGCGGCCGCGGTGAACTCGCCGGGCTGCTGCTCGGCTCGGTCGGCCTCGCGGTCGCCGCCCGCGCCACCTGCCCGGTGACCGTCGTACGCGGCGGCGAGCCCAACCGGGGCGGCGCCTTCGGCCGGATCGTGCTCGGCGTGGGCGAGCCCGGCGCGGCGGGTGGTCCGTCGGCCGCGACCCGGTTCGCCTTCCACGAGGCCCAGGCGGGCGGCCGCACCCTGGAGGCCGTACGGGCCTGGCGCGCGCCCGCCGGTGAGGTGACGGATGATCTGCTGCTGGAGGGGGACCCGGTGCGTGCCCACTGGGCACGGGCGGAGCGGACGCTGGAGGACGCCCTGCGGATCCCCCGACGGGACCACCCCGAGGTCACCGTGGACCGCGCGACGGTCGAGGGCACGGCCCGCAAGGCGCTCCTCCACGCGGCCGCCACCGCCGACCTGCTGGTCCTCGGCGCCCGCCGCGGCCACGGTCACACCGCCGGGTTGCAGCTCGGCCGCATCACCCACGCGGCCCTGCACCACGCGCCCTGCCCGGTGGTGATCGTGCCGGAGCGGGACTGATACGGCAGGCGGCACGACCGGCGGGTACGCCACTGGACACCACGGGACGGGCACGTCAGTCACCGGAGACCACGAGGGAGAGAGGTCCATGCCAGACGCACCGACCACGACGGGCTCGCCGGGCGGCGGGCTCGCCGACGACCGGATCCGCGCCCTGGACGCCCACTGGCGCGCCGCCAACTACCTCGCGGCGGGCCAGATCTATCTGCTGGCCAACCCGCTGCTGACCGAGCCGCTGCGCCCGGACCACATCAAGCCCCGGCTGCTGGGCCACTGGGGCACCTCACCCGGACTCAACCTGGTCCACACCCATCTGAACCGCGTCATCAAGGACCGCGACCTGGACGCCATCTGCGTCTGGGGCCCCGGCCACGGCGGCCCCGCGGTGCTCGCCGGCTCCTGGCTGGACGGCAGCTACTCCGAGGTCTACCCGGACGTCGGCCGGGACGCGGCGGGCATGGCCCGGCTCTTCCGGCAGTTCTCCTTCCCCGGCGGGGTGCCCAGCCATGTGGCCCCCGAGACCCCCGGCTCGATCCACGAGGGCGGTGAGCTCGGCTACTCCCTCGCCCACGCCTACGGGGCCGCGCTGGACAACCCCGGGCTGCTGGTCGCCTGCGTCATCGGCGACGGCGAGGCCGAGACCGGTCCGCTGGCCGGCTCCTGGCACGCCAACAAGTTCCTGGACCCGGTCCACGACGGCGCCGTGCTGCCGATCCTCCACCTCAACGGGTACAAGATCGCCAACCCCACGGTGCTCGCCCGGCTCCCGGAGCCCGAACTCGACGACCTGCTGCGGGGGTACGGCCACGAGCCGATCCACGTCGCCGGGGACGAACCGCTTCAGGTGCACCGGTCCATGGCCCGCGCCCTGGACGAGGCGCTGGACCGGATCGCCCTGCTCCAGCGCACCGCCCGCGAGGAGGGCGTCGCCGAGCGGCCGCGCTGGCCGGTGATCGTGCTCCGCACGCCCAAGGGCTGGACCGGGCCCGAGGAGGTCGACGGGCTCCCGGTGGAGGGCACCTGGCGCGCCCACCAGGTCCCCCTGCCGGGCGTCCGGGAGAACCCGGAGCATCTGCGGCAGCTGGAGCGCTGGCTGCGTTCGTACCGCCCCGAGGAGCTCTTCGACGCCGACGGGCGGCCCCGGCCGCAGCTCCTGGCCGAGGTCCCGGAGGGCGACCGCCGCCTGGGCGCCAATCCGCACGCCAACGGCGGACTGCTGCTGCGCTCGCTGCCCGTGCCCGCCCTGGAGCGGTACGCGGTCCCCGTGGACAAGCCCGGTGCGACCCTGCACGAGCCGACCCGGGTCCTCGGCGGGCTGCTGGAGAGGGTCATGGAGGACACCTCCGACCGCCGCGACTTCAGGGTGGTCGGCCCCGACGAGACCGCATCCAACCGGCTGGAGGGCCTCTACCGCGCCACCGGCAAGGCGTGGCAGGAGGCCGTCGTGCCCACCGATGAGCACCTCAGCCGAGGCGGCCGGGTGATGGAGATCCTTTCCGAACACCTCTGCCAGGGCTGGCTGGAGGGCTATCTGCTGACCGGGCGGCACGGCCTCTTCTCCTGCTACGAGGCGTTCGTGCACATCGTGGACTCCATGGTCAACCAGCACATCAAATGGCTGAAGGTGTCCCGCTCACTGCCCTGGCGGCGCCCGGTGGCCTCCCTCAACTACCTGCTGACCTCCCATGTGTGGCGCCAGGACCACAACGGCTTCTCGCACCAGGACCCCGGCTTCGTCGACCATGTGCTCAACAAGAGCCCGCAGGTGGTGCGCGTCTATCTGCCGCCGGACGCCAACACCCTGCTCAGCGTGGCCGACCACGTCCTGCGCAGCCGCGACTACGTCAATGTGGTCGTCGCGGGCAAACAGCCCTGCTTCGACTGGCTCGATCTCGACCAGGCGCGCGCCCACTGCGCCCGCGGCGCCGGGACCTGGGACTGGGCCGGTACCGAGAACGGCGCGGGGGAGCCGGACGTGGTGCTGGCCGCCGCGGGCGATGTGCCCACCCAGGAGGTCATCGCGGCCGCCGGGATCCTCCGCCGCCATCTGCCCGATGTGGCCGTGCGGGTGGTCAACGTCGTCGACATGACCCGGCTGCTGCCGAAGGAGGAGCATCCGCACGGGATGACGGACCACGAGTTCGACGCCCTGTTCACCCGCGACCGGCCGGTGATCTTCGCCTACCACGGCTATCCGTGGCTGGTGCACCGGCTGTCCTACCGCCGGGCCGTCCACCCCAACATCCATGTGCGCGGCTACAAGGAGATGGGCACCACGACCACGCCGTTCGACATGGTGGTCCGCAACGACCTGGACCGCTACCGGCTGGTGATGGACGTCATCGACCGGACCCCCGGGCTCGCGGTGCGCGCCACGGCCGTACGGCAGCGGATGCAGGACGCCCGCACCCGCCACTCCGCCTGGATCCGCGAGCACGGCACCGATATGCCCGAGGTCGCCGAATGGTCCTGGACCGGCTGAACACCGGCCGGTGCCGCTCTCACCCGGTGGGGAAGTAGCCCTCCAGATAGGCGTTGCGGAACTTCCCCGCCGGGTCGTGCTCGGCCAGCAGCCGCGCGAAGTCGCCGGCCCGGTCGTACGAGGAGAGGATCCGCTCCGGCGCGGCCGCCGTCAGCTTGCCCCAGTGCGGCCGCGCCCCCAGCGGCAGCAGCGCCTCCTCCATCGCGGCCACCACCTCGATCACCGCGTCGTGGTCGGGGACCCAGGTGAAGTGGAAGGCCACGCTGTCCCGGCCGTACGCGGGGCTCAGCCACAGCTCGTCCGCCGCGACCGTACGGACCTCGGACACCTGCACCACGGGCGCGATCAGGTCGCCGAGGCCGCGCAGCGCGGCGAACGCCGCCGAGGCCGCCTCGCGCGGCAGCAGCAGCTCCGACTGGAGCTCATCGCCGTTGCTCGGGGTGAAGTCCGGGCGGAAGTGCGGCAGCCGCTCATGCCACGGCCCGGGCACGCCCAGCTGCTCGGTGCAGTGCAGCGGCGGCATCGCGGGCACCGGGTGGTGGTGGCGGTTGGCCGGGCGGGCCCCCAGCCACGGCTGCCCGGGCTCGGGGGGATCGGGCAGATCGGTGCGGCACTTCAGCCACACCACGCCCTCGCCCGAGCGCCAGTCGGTGAAGACGCTGACGCTGTAGGCGGCGCCGAAGATCTCCTCGAAGCTGTCGTCCAGCCGGTCCAGCGGCAGCCCGGTCCACACCCACTGGGCCACGTCGAAGGTGGGCTCGATGTCCAGCGTCATGGCGGTGACCACGCCAAGGCCGCCGAGCCCGACCACGGCCCCGTTCAGCCGGTCCGGGTCCTCGTCCCGGCCGATGTGGGTCACCTCGCCGTCCGGGCCGACGATCTCAAGACCCGCGACCGCCGCCGCGAGACAGCGCTGGTCGCTCCCCGAGCCATGGGTGGCGGTGGCGCAGGCCCCGGCGACCGTGATGTGCGGCAGCGAGGCGAGGTTGGCCAGCGCGAAGCCCTCCGCGTGCAGGGCCTGGGCCACATGGGCGTAAGCCATGCCGGCAGCGATGGTCGCGGTGCGCTTCCCCGGGTCTATCTCCACCCGGTGCGGCAGCCGGTCCAGGTTCACCAGATCGCCCTCGGTGTCGGCGATGCGGTTGAAGGAGTGGCCCGTGCCCAGTACCCGTACCCGGTCGGCGGAGCTGACGATCCGCCGCAGTTCGTCGGCGCTGTCCGGGTGGTGCAGCCGGGCGGCGGAGAAGGTGATGTTCCCGGCCCAGTTCGTCGGGGCTTGGGTGGTCGGCATCCGTGTCGTCCTGTTTCGGCTGGAGGGCGATGGGTGATGTTGTCAGCACCTTCGTACAGGTCCGCACCCTGATCCGTACAGACCCGGTTTCGCCGTCCATGACCCGGTCGGCCCAGACCCGGACGGCCCAGCAGGACGGGCCGCCGTGCCGCGGCGCGCCCACGATGGGCGCATGACTGCCCCGAAGCCACGGCGTCCGAGGTCGGTGCTGCTCGGCGAGCTCTGCGCGGAGTTCGCGGGCACCATGGTGCTGATCCTCTTCGGCTGCGGTGTGGTGGCGCAGGTCGTGGCGGGCGGTGACCTCACCAAGCCCCCGGGCGCGCTCGGCGATCACGACTCCATCGCCTGGGCCTGGGGACTGGGCGTCACCTTCGGTGTGTATGTGGCGGCGCGGCTGAGCGGGGCCCATATCAACCCGGCGGTCACCCTCTCCCTGGCGGCCTTCAAGAGCTTCCCCTGGAGCAAGGTCCTGCCGTACACCGTGGCCCAGACGGTCGGCGCGTTCGCCGGGGCGCTGCTGGTGCGCTGGAACTACACCGAGGCACTGGGCCACGCCGACCCGGGGCACACCGTCAAGACCCAGTTCGTCTTCTCCACCCTCCCCGGCAACGGAGTCCTTCCGGTGAGCGAATGGGGCGCGCTGCGCGACCAGATCATCGGCACCGCGATCCTGGTGCTGCTCATCTTCGCCGTCACCGATGTGCTGAACTCGGCCCCGAAGGCCAATCTGGGGCCCTTCGTCATCGGGCTGATCGTGGTCGCGATCGGAATGGCGTGGGGCGCCGACGCGGGGTACGCCATCAACCCGGCCCGTGACTTCGGCCCCCGGCTGGCCAGCTATCTCACCGGATACCGCAGCGCGTGGCGGGACCAGTACGGGGATCTGTACTTCTGGGTGCCGATCGTGGGCCCGCTGATCGGCGGGCTCGCCGGCGCCGCCCTCTACCAGGCGCTGATCAGCCGCTTCCTCCCGACCGCCGAAACGGAGGTGGGCCGCACCCCGACCCCCGAGTAGCCGATCCGGGCCGTACCCCACCCACGAGAGGCGGCAGCATGCCGGAATTCATCGGTGCGGTGGACCAGGGAACCACCAGCACCCGTTTCATGATCTTCAACCACGACGGTGACGAGGTGGCGCGGTACCAGCTGGAGCACCGCCAGATCCTGCCGCGCGCGGGGTGGGTCGAGCACGACCCGGTGGAGATCTACGAGCGCACCAACTCGGTGATGCAGAACGCCCTCCGTGCGGGCGGGCTCTCCCCCGCCGACCTGGCCGCGATCGGCATCACCAATCAGCGCGAGACCACGGTGATCTGGGATCCGCGCAACGGCCGCCCGTACTACAACGCCATCGTGTGGCAGGACACCCGCACCGACGCCATCGCGGCCGCCCTCGAACGGAACGGGCAGGGCGAGGTGATCCGCCGCAAGGCGGGGCTGCCGCCCGCCACCTACTTCTCCGGCGGCAAGATCAAGTGGATCCTGGACAACGTCGAGGGCGTGCGCGAGGCCGCGGAGGCCGGCCACGCGCTCTTCGGCAACACCGACGCCTGGGTGCTGTGGAACCTCACCGGCGGCCCGGGCGCCGGCATCCACGCCACCGATGTCACCAACGCCAGCCGCACCATGCTGATGGACCTGGAGACGCTGGACTGGGACGACGAACTGCTGGAGATCTTCGGCATTCCGAGGGCGATGCTGCCGACGATCAACCCCTCCTCCCACCCCGAGGCGTACGGCCAGGCCCGCACCTCCCGCCCGCTGCGCACCGCCACCCCCATCACCGGCGTCCTCGGCGACCAACAGGCGGCCACGGTCGGCCAGGTCTGCTTCGCCCCCGGCGAGGCCAAGAACACCTACGGGACCGGCAACTTCCTGCTGCTCAACACCGGAGCCGAGCTGATCCGCTCGGCCAGCGGGCTGCTCACCACCGTGGCGTACCAGTTCGGCGACAGCCCTCCGGTCTACGCCCTGGAGGGCTCGATCGCCGTCACCGGCTCGGCCGTCCAGTGGCTGCGCGACCAGATGAAGATGATCGATGACGCCCCGGGCAGCGAACGGCTCGCCCGCACCGTCGAGGACAACGGCGGGGTGTACTTCGTGCCCGCCTTCTCCGGGCTCTTCGCCCCGTACTGGCGTTCCGACGCCCGCGGCGCGATCGTCGGCCTCACCCGCTTCAACACCAATGGCCACATCGCCCGCGCCACCCTGGAGGCCATCTGCTACCAGAGCCGGGACGTGGTCGAGGCCATGGAGCGGGACGCCGGCATCCACATGGACGTCCTGCGGGTGGACGGCGGGGTCACCGACAACGATCTGTGCATGCAGATCCAGGCCGATGTGCTGGGCGTACCGGTCAGCCGCCCGGTCATCGCCGAGACCACCGCCCTGGGCGCCGCCTACGCCGCGGGGCTGGCCACCGGGTTCTGGCGGGACACCGACGAGCTGCGCTCCCACTGGAGCGAGTCCAAGCGGTGGGAGCCCCAGTGGGACGAGAAGACCAGGAAGGAGGGGTACACCGGCTGGAAGAAGGCCGTCCAGCGCACCCTGGACTGGGTCACGGTCGAGTAGGCCCGGCGGGGCCCGCGGCGGGACGACCGCGTGGGACCCGGTTGCGCCGGGCGTCCCGCGGCGGTTCGCTGGAAGTACCCGGTGGTGGCCGAGACACCCTGGGACCGCGCCGTGTCCGCCACCACCGCGGCTCATCAGCGATCGACGCGGAGGTGATCCAGGTGAAAGCCGTCGTCTATGAGAAGCCCTATTCGGTGGCGGTGAGGGACGTCGACGATCCTCGGATCGAGCATCCGAGCGATGTGATCGTGCGCGTCACCTCCAGCGCGATCTGCGGCTCCGATCTGCACATGTACGAGGGCCGGACGGCGGCCGAGCCCGGCATCGTCTTCGGGCACGAGAACCTCGGCGTGGTCGAGGAGACCGGTTCCGGCGTCGTCTCGCTGTCCAAGGGCGACCGCGTGGTCATGCCGTTCAACGTGGCCTGCGGATTCTGCAAGAACTGCCTCGCGGGGGACACCGGCTTCTGTCTCACCGTCAACCCCGGCTTCGCGGGCGGCGCCTACGGCTATGTGGCGATGGGCCCGTACAAGGGCGGCCAGGCCGACCGGCTGCGGGTGCCCTTCGCCGACTTCAACTGCCTGAAGCTGCCCCAGGGCGATGAGCTCGAGACCGACTTCATCCTGCTCGCCGACATCTTCCCGACCGGGTACCACGGCTGTGAGCTGGCCGAGGTCTCCCCGGGCGAGAGCGTGGCCGTCTACGGCGCGGGGCCGGTGGGGCTGATGGCCGCCTACTCGGCGCTGCTGCGCGGCGCCGCCACGGTGTTCGTGGTGGACCGGGTCCCCGAGCGGCTGGAGAAGGCCAGGGAGATCGGCGCCGTCCCCATCGACTTCAGCAAGGGCGACCCGGTGCCGCAGATCATGGACCGCACCGGGGGCGAGGGCACCGACAAGGGCATCGACGCGGTGGGCTACCAGGCCCAGGCGCACGACGCCAGCCATGAGGAGCCCGCGTCGGTGCTCAACTCGCTGGTCGACACGGTGCGGCCGACCGGGCGGCTCGGGGTGCCGGGGCTGTACGTGCCCTCCGACCCCGGCGGCCCCGATGAGCACGCCAAACACGGTCAGCTGCTGGTCTCCATCGGCCGGATGTTCGAGAAGGGCCAGCGCATGGGCACGGGCCAGTGCAACGTCAAGCGCTACAACCGTCAGCTGCGCGACCTGATCATCGCCGGGCGCGCCCGGCCCAGCTTCGTGGTCTCCCACGAACTGCCGCTGGACCAGGCCCCGCAGGCGTACGAGAAGTTCGACAAGCGGGTGGAGGGCTACACCAAAGTGGTGCTGCATCCGGCGCTCGCCGCCTGACGGCCCCTCGGCCGTGATCCGGGCTCCTGTGCTCCTCAAGGCCGCCGGTGATCCAAAAGGTCACTGAATGGGGTGATATGCACCATAATTGGTTTTGTGCACCCGAACGGCTGTCTCGTTCAGCTCCGGGAGGAGGAGCGATCATGAAGAACTCCCGGGTGGCGCTGGCCTTCGTCAGTGGCTATCTCTTCGGGCGCGGCCACAGGGGGACCTTGGTCCTCGGCCTCGCCGGTCTCGCCGCGGGCAAGCGCCTCAGTTCCGGTATCAGCCCACCGGGCGCCCAGCAGCTGAAGTCCTCCGAGCTCGGCAGGCTCGGCCAGGAGATCGGCGGCCGTCTGGTCTCCGCGGGCCGGGAGGCGGCCATGTCGGCGGCCAGTCACCGCATGGACGCCCTGAGCGACCGGCTGGAGCGGCGCGCCGAGACCCTGCGCACCGGCGGTGCGGGGGGCCGGGGACCGGAGGCCGGGGAGCACGAGGAGCCGGAGGAGCACGAGGAGCGCGGGGAACGCGGCGAGCGCGGGGAGCGTGGCGAGCGCGAGCGCGGGAGCGCCGCACGGTCCCGCGAGGGCGGGGCGCGTGAGCGCACCAGCAGACAGCGCAAACCGGCCGACCGCCCGGCGCAGACCAGGAAGCGGACCGGCTCCGAAGGGCCCGCGCGGCGAAGCCAGAGGTGAGGGCCATGACAGAGGACATCAAGGGGCGCACCGGTGGGCGGGGCGCGCTCGCGGATCTGCCCACTGAGCGCCTGCTGAAGGAAGCGCAGGGCCTGCTCGCGGCGCTGGGCGAACGTGCCCTGGAATCGGTCACCCACCTGGGCAACCCCGGGCCGGGCGCGCTGAAGGGCGGTCTGGAGCAGGTGAAGGACAAGGTCGTCGACACGGCCAAGGAGCAGATGAAGGACCAGGTCAAGGGAAAGGTCAAGGACCAGGTCAAGGAGAAGGTCGTCGACACGGCCAAGAGCGTCATCCCGGGCCTCGGCGGCGGTGACGGCGATGGCGGCGGCAAGGGCGGCAAGAAGCTCAAGGTCACCAACATCGTGGAGCAGATGGACGTGGGCGCGCCCCTCTCGCTCACCTACAACCTCTGGACGGAGTGGGACAACTTCCCCTCGTACATGAAGAAGGTCGAGGACGTCCGGAACGAGGACGAGGACGAGATCGGGATCGAAACCGAGTGGAAGGCCCAGGTCTTCTGGTCGCACCGCAAGTGGCGGGCCGAGATCATCGAGCAGGTGCCCGACAAGCGCATCATCTGGAAGTCCAGGGCCGACAAGGGCCATGTGGACGGCACGATCACCTTCCATGAGCTGGCCCCCGACCTCACCCGGATCCTGTTCGTCCTGGAGTACTGGCCGCAGGGCTTCATGGAGCGCACCGGCAACCTCTGGCGCGCCCAGGGCCGCCGGGTGCGCCTGGAGATGAAGCACTTCCGCCGCCACCTCATGCGCGAGGTGCTGCTCGCCCCGGACGAGGTCGTGGGCTGGCGCGGCGTGGTGCGCGACGGCGAGATCGTGGAGGACGACGAGCGAGAGGGGCGGGAACGCGAGGAGGAGCCCCCGGAGGAGGAGCCCGAGGAGCCCGAGGCGGGCGAGGAGCGCGAGAAGCCGGGGGACGAGTACGAGTACGAGGAGCCCGAGGAGTACGAGGACGAAGAGCCCCGGGAGGCATACGAGGAGGAGTACGAGGACGAGGAGCCCGCACGGCGCCGAGCGCGCCGCTGACGGACCCCGCCCCCGGAACGGGTGAGCGCGGTGACCGTAGCACGGCAGCAGCAGAGCCAGTATCTGGACCGGGCGAGTTCCAGCGCCCTGGTCGACGTGGTCGACCTCATCCTGGACAAGGGCCTGGTCATCGATGTGTATGTGCGGGTGTCCCTGGTGGGCATCGAGATCCTGACCATCGACGCCCGTATCGTCGTCGCCAGCGTGGACACGTATCTGCGGTTCGCGGAGGCGACCAACCGACTCGACATCGCCCGCAGCGGCACCGAAACCCATGGTCTGCCCGGCCTCATGGACCAGATCCAGGAGGGCGGCGGCAAGAAGAAGACCAAGGGTGCCCTGGAGGGCGTCAAGGAATCGGTCTCGGACCTGCTCCAGGGCGATGACCACGAGGACCGGGAACCCGAGGCCGAGGAGCGGACGAGGCCCCGGCACACCAGGGGTTCCCCCAGCCACAGGGAGCGCGAGCGGTGATGGCCGAGGACGGACGTGCCTGCTATGTGTACGGGGTCGTCACGGGCGACCGGCCCGATGAGTCGGTCAAGGACCTGCCCGCCGTCGGGGACCCGGAGGCCCCGGTGACCCTGGTCCGCCAGGGCGGCCAGGCCGCGGTGGTCAGCGAGGTGCCCGTCGACAAGCCACTGGGCACCCCCGAGGATCTGCGCACCCACGCCAGGGTGCTGGACCACCTGGCCGCGCAGGGCTCGCCGGTGCTGCCGTTCCGCTTCGGCACGGTGGTGCGGGACACCGCGGCGGTCACCGACGAGCTGCTGACCGAGGGGCATGACGACTTCGCCCGCGGCCTCGACCGGCTCCGCGGCCGGACGCAGCTCACCGTGCGGGCCCGCTATGACGAGGACGCGGTGTTGCGCGAGGTGGTGACCGAGCAGCCGGAGGCCAGACGGCTCCGCGACGAGCTGCGGGGGCTGCCCGAGGACGCCGGCTACGAGCAGCGGATCGAGCTCGGCCAGCTCGTCATGGACAGCATCGCCGCGAAGCGGAGCGTGGACGCGCTGGAGCTCGACCGGCGGCTGGCGCCGTACGCGCTGGCCTCGGTGTCGGAGGAGCCGGCGTCCCCCGAGGGGCTGGTCAACGCCTCGTTCCTGGTGGAGGACGCGAAACGGCAGGCGTTCGAGGAGGCGGCCGAGGAGCTCGCCGCGCACTGGCACGGCCGGGTCCGGATGCGTCTGCTCGGCCCGCTGGCGCCGTACGACTTCGTGGCCGACGCGACGCTCGAGGGGAAGGAAGGCGACGAGTAGCCATGGGACTGTTCACCGGCCTGGCCACGCTGCCGCTGGCCCCGGTGCGGGGCGTCGTCTGGATCGCCGAGCGGATCCATGACGAGGCCCATCGGCAGCTGTACGACCCCGAGGTGATCAAGCAGCGGCTGGAGGAGGTCGCGGAGGCCCGGGAGAGCGGGGAGCTCACCGAGGAGGAGGCGGCCCGGGAGGAGGACGAGCTGGTCCGCAGGCTGATGTCCCACGGTCCGCCCGACGGGGGCCTGGAGGTATGAGCCGTGCCCCGCGAACGGCCCCGCGAGGAGCGCCACCGCGAGGAGCGGCCACGCGCCCGGCCCCGTGAGGAACGGGACCGGAGCGAGCGGGAGCCGGAGCGGGACCGACGCGATCGCGAGCCGGAGGAGCGGGACCGACGCGAGCGGGAGCCGGAGCCGGAGCGGGACCGGAGCGAGCCCGAGCCCGAGCGGCCCCGCACCCGGCGCCCCGCCCTCGTGGCCCGCGACGCCGCGCGCAGCGCGGCCCACCATGTGCAGGGGCTGACCGGGCGGGCCCCGGAGGGCGTCACCTCGCTGGAGCGCACGGAGGACGGCTGGACCATCGGCATCGAGGTCGTCGAGACCCACCGGATCCCGGACTCCACCGACCTCCTCGCCGAGTACCAGGTCGAGCTGGACGACAGCGGCGAGCTCGTCTCCTACCGCCGCACCGAGCGCTACTACCGGGGCAGGGCGGAGAACCGGACATGAACCAGAGCTCCGACTGGAACCCGCCGGTCCGGCGCACCGGCGGCGCCCGCGAACCCGCCCGCCGGGGCGCCGAGCCGTCCAGCCTGGCCGACATCCTGGAGCGGGTGCTCGACAAGGGCATCGTCATCGCGGGCGACATCCAGATCAATCTGCTGGACATCGAACTGCTGACGATCAAGATCCGGCTGCTGGTCGCCTCCGTGGACCGGGCCAAGGAGATGGGCATCGACTGGTGGGAGCACGACCCCTCGCTCTCCTCCGGCGCCCGGGACGTCCTGGAGGAGAACGAGCGGCTGCGGCGCCGCGTCGGCGAGCTGGAGGACGGCCGCGGCGCGCGCCGGGAGGACGACCACGGGACCCAAGGCGTGGAGCGGGAGGACGAACGGTGAACGGTTCCCTCGCCATCTGGCTGTACGCGGTGACGGCCGCCCCCGGGGAGGCCGCTCCCGGGGAGGCCGCTCCCGGGGAGGCCGCCCCGCCGCGCGGGCTCACCGGTGTGGCGGACGAGCCGGTGCGCCTGGTGGAGAGCGCTGGGCTGGCCGCCGTCGTGGGCTCCGTACCGCTGGCGGACTTCGACGAGGACGCGCTGCGCGACCATCTGGAGGACCTGGAGTGGCTGGAGCGCACCGCCCGCGCCCACCACCGGGTGATCAACGGCGCGGCCCGCCACGGTCAGGTCATCCCGCTGCGCTTCGCCACCCTCTACCACGACGACGACCGGGTCCGCGCGATGCTCCGGGAGCGCCGGGACGACTTCACGGCCACGCTGCGGCGGGTGGCGGGCCGCACCGAGTGGGGCGTCAAGGCGTATGTGGACCCCAGGTCCTTCCTGCCCGACCCGGACGAGCCCACTGGCGGCGAGGGGAGCCCCGGAACCGCCTATCTGATGCGGCGGCGGGCCCAGCGGCAGGACCAGGAGACCGCGCATCTGCGCGCGACCGAGCGGGCGGAGGAGATCCACGCCTCGCTCGCCGCGCTGGCGGTGGCCACGGCCGCCCATCCACCGCAGGACACCGCGCTGGCCGCGTACGAGGGGTGGATGGTGCTGAACAACTCCTATCTGGTGCCCGACGCCCTCAGCGAGGAGTTCACCGCCCTGGTGACCG
This sequence comes from Streptomyces sp. 5-10, assembly GCF_014712245.1. Taxonomy (NCBI): domain Bacteria; kingdom Bacillati; phylum Actinomycetota; class Actinomycetes; order Kitasatosporales; family Streptomycetaceae; genus Streptomyces; species Streptomyces sp. 5-10. Next base: position 87,995 of record NZ_JACVYG010000039.1, on the reverse strand, counting down.
ACCTGGGGGCGCGCTACCCCGCCGTCACCCTGGAGGTCAGTGGCCCCTGGCCGCCGTACTCCTTCACCGCCCCGCCGAAGCGGGCGGAGGACGCCCAGCCGGAGGAGACGCCGTCGTGACCCGTGCGATCGAGCGGCGGGAGGTGGCCCTGGTCGACCTGCTGGACCGGGTGCTCGCCGGGGGCGTGGTGATCGCGGGGGAGATCACCCTGAGCATCGCCGACATCGACCTGGTGCGGATCTCGCTGCGCGCCCTGATCGCCTCCGTACGGGTGGAGAACGAGGAGGGGTGGGAGGGGGATCGCCATGACCGCCGCGAAGGGGGGCCGCCATGACGGATGACCGCGCTCCCCGGCGGCCCGGCCGGCGGATCGAGGTGGACGAGGAGTCGGTCCGCCGGAGCCTGGCCGGTCTGGTGCTCACCATCGTCGAGCTGCTGCGGCAGCTCATGGAGCGGCAGGCGCTGCGCCGCGTCGAGCAGGGCGGCATCAGCGATGAGCAGATCGAGGAGCTCGGGCTGACGCTGATGGCCCTGGAGCGGAACATGGCCGAGCTGCGGGAGCACTTCGGGCTCACCGAGGACGACCTCAACCTGGACCTGGGCCCGCTGGGCCCCCTGCTGCCCCGGGACCGCTGACCGGCCCCGCCTGACCCCCGGCCCCGGCACAACCCCCCGACCCGGCCCTGACCAGGCAGTCCGGCACCGATTCGCGAGACACCCGGGCCGGGCCCGGCGGCCGCCGAGTAATGTGCGGGTGTGGGGATCACGCTCAACCTCCAGCGCGCCCAACCGGCCGATGTGCACGTCGGCCGGTCACCGCTGGCCGAGCTCATGTCGGTGCTGCACATCATGGCCGAGCCCGACCACCACCCCGAGGCCCAGCGCTGGACGCGGCGGCTCGGGACGGCGCTCGCCCCCTCCCTCGCCCATGAGATGAGCGCCCTGTCCCCGCTGTGGGCCCGGCTCCGCTGCCGGCTGCTGTTCCCGCTGGCGCTCCCGCTGGACCAGCCCTTCGAGGACGAGCTGCGCCATCTGGAGAAGCTGCCGCTCGAGGAGTTCGTTGGCCTGTGCTCACAAGGGGTGCTCGGCTTCCGCGAGGCCGTGCCCCCGGCCACAAGCCTGCTCACCGACCCGGAGGCCGCCGAGCGCTATGTGGAGCAGTGCGAGCGGCGCTCCTTCCGGCGGGGCGAGCTGGCCCACGACCTGGTGGCCTCGCCCGAGGGGCTGCGCGACCGGCTGCTGTGCTTCCTGGACTCCTGCGCCGAGGCGTTCTTCGCCTCCGAGTGGCGCACGGTCCGCGACCGGCTGGAGTCGGCCGCCGCCCGGGTCCGTACCGACATCCGGCGGCGCGGTCTGGCCGAGGTGCTGGCCGGGCTCAGCCCCACCGCGGTGGTCTCCCGGGGCGGCTCGCGGGTGCGCTACGACAAGCTGGCCGTCGCCGAGATCGAGATCGGCCCGCGCCCGCTCTTCCTGCTCCCCTCCGTCCATGTCTGGCCGCATCTGACCGTCAAGGACGAGGAGTGCCACCCGGTGGTGCTCCAGTTCGCCGCCCAGGAGGACGGCACGGCCGACCAGCTCACCCAGGCCGAGCTGCGGGCCCGGATGTCCGCGCTGGCGTCCCTGGGCCGGATGGAGCTGTGCCGCCATCTGCTGGGCGAGCCCATCACCACCTCGGAACTGGCCCAGCGGCTGGGCCTCGCCGATACGCAGGTCTCCCGCACCCTGCGCCAGCTCAGGGAGGCCGGGCTCATCGAGTCCGAGCGCGAGGGCAAGTACGTCTACCACCGGCTGGCCACCAGCACCCTGCTCCGGCTGGGGCAGGACGTGCTGGCGACCATCATGCGGTGACGGCCGTACGCCGACGGCTCGTCAGCCCGGCTGGGTCCACAGCAGCACCGCCGAGGGGTGGTCCGTGTCCATGTGGACGCGGTTGGTCGCCACCACCTTGCGGCGGCTCACCGCCTCCGGCACACCCGTATTGGAGTTGACGTCGAACCGGGGGAAGTCACTCGAGGAGATGTCCACCCGCAGCCGGTGCCCGGCCTCGAAGCGGTTGGCCGTGTCCGGCGCCGGGATCTCGATCTCGTAGACCTCGCCCGGCTCCAGCGGCTCCGGGCGCTCGAAGGACTTGTGGAAGCGGCAGCGGAAGATGCCCTCGGTGAGGTTCATCGCGAAGCCGTGCGGATAGTCCTCGTTCGGCGGGTGCACATCGACCAGCTTCACCGTGAAGTCGGTGTCCGGCGCGGACGAGGAGATGAACAGCCGGGCGGTGACCGGCCCGGCCACCACCAGCGGCTCCTCCAGCGGCGGGGTGGCCAGCGAGATCACATCGGGCCGGGAGTTCAGCGGCAGATACGGCGGGCGGGCACCGTAGAACCGCTCGTCCGGCACCTGGTCGAAGGCTCCGCCGACCATCACCGGCTCGCCCGAGGTGACCTGGCCGCCGAGCGTCGGCACCGGGTCGTTCGGGTCGAAGTCGTACTCCACCCAGGCCCGTGCCGACGTCGGCCGCTCCCGGCTCAGCTCGCCCGAGGTGTGGCAGTAGAACGCGGTCTCCCGGGTCCCGGCCGGGGGCCACTGGGTGTCGGTGTGCCAGCGGCCGCCGTGCCGCATCCGCCCGGCCCCGTCCCGCCGGCCGTCCCCGCCGCCCATCAGGAAGTACTGGACCCGCGGGATCGACTCCGGGTCGCCGTCCCCCAGCACCGCGTCGAACCAGCGCTGCCGGAAGGACAGATACGAGGTGTCGACGTTGCCGCTGAAGGTGGCGGCGGGCCCGAAGTCCACATCGCCGGCGAAGGTGACACAGCGCAGCCCGTGTTTCCACGGCCCCATCACCAGATACGCCGGGGACCGCTTGAGCCGGCCCATGGCGGTGAAGTTCTCGATGGTGGAGCGGACGTACGGGTCGTACCAGCTCGACATGTGCAGCGTCGGCACATCCGGGAAGCGGTCGTAGTGGCCGCGCCCGTAGATGGCCGGCTGGCGCCAGTACGCCCCGAAGGCGTCATGCCGCCACTGGTCCAGCAGATAGCGCTCGTAGCTGTCCACCTGGCGCAGCGGTGAGACACCGGTCCGCCACGGCAGCACGGTGAACCAGTCGCGCAGGTCCGTCCCCGCGAACGCCTTGCGCACCAGCGGGTCCCGCTCCGCCTCCGGGCTCTCCTCGCCGTGCCGGAAGGCCCAGGTGATCTGCTTGAGCTCGAAGGCGCCGCCCATCCGCATCCCGGCCTCGTAGGCGCTGGCGAAGCCGCCGGAGTCCATGAACATCGCGGACAGCCCGGCGGGGGACTCGGCCGCGGCGGCTGTCTGGGCGTGGGCCGAGTAGGACACGCCCATCATGGCCACCCGGCCGTCGCACCAGGGCTGGGCGGCGATCCAGTCGATGGTGTCCGCCCCGTCCGGCCCCTCGCCGAGGTACTTCACGAAGGTGCCCTCGGAGTCCCCGCGGCCCCGGCAGTCCTGCCGCACCACGTGGTACCCCGCGCGGACGAAGAACGCCGAGGTCTCCTCCGGCGTCGGCACCGGCTCGTCGTGGCGGCTGCGGTCGGAGTCGCGCATCTGCCGGCGGCCGTACGGGGTCCGCTCCAGGATGACCGGGCGGGGCCCCGGCCGCTCCTGGTCGGTGAAGAGATCGGCGGCCAGGACGATCCCGTCCCGCATCGGAACGCGCAGGGTGCGTCGCCACACCCGCTCGTCCAGCAGGCGGGCGGGCTCCTCCCGGGCCGCCCACCCTCTGCCGCCGGTCGTTTCGGTCTGACTGGTTCGTGCCATGGAAGGTCTCACTGGGTCTGGGATTGCTTGGATCCGTTGAGGGCGATCTGGTCCCGGGTGACGGTGGACAGCGGCAGCCCCCACTGGCCGAAGAGCTTGGCGTAGGTGCCCGATTCGTACAGCTTCCGCAGCCCCTTGACGATCACGGGCGCGAGCCCGGCGTCCTTCTTGGCCTGGATGCCGTAGATGGCCGTCGCGGCGGGCAGGTCCAGCATGTCCTTCAGCTCGAGCGTCTCGAAGCGGTCGTGCGAGTTCTGGCTCACCGAGGTGTTGGAGGCGCTGGGCGCGGCCACCGCCTCCACGCGCTTGCTCTGCAGGGCCAGCGAGGCGGCGGGCAGATCGGTGTAGAGCTTCACGTCCACCGACGGCTTGCCCTTGGCCGCACACCGTTTGTTCTGCGCCGCGAGCACGTTCTGCGTTCCGGCGCCCTTCTCCACGCCGACCTTGTGGCCGCAGACCTCGAGGCCGTTCTTGGGGCGGAAGGAGCCGTCCTTGAGCACCATCATCGTCACACTGCTCTGCGCGAAGTCGGCGAAGTCCACCTCCTTCTGGCGCTCGATGAAGTCACCGGAGGGCGCGCTGAGGTCGATCCGGCCGGACTTCAGCCCCGGGATGACCGCGTCGAAGTTGGTCCGCTCCATCTTGATCTTTATGTCCAGCAACGAGGAGAGCTGCGCGGCCAGGTCGGGGACCAGACCGGTGATCTTCCCGTCGGACTCGAAGGTGACGTAGGGCGCGTACTCGCTGACGCCCATGATCAGCGTCTTCTTGGTGTAGGCCTGGGGCACCTCGGCGGCCAGCGCGCCGTCCTTGGGCTCGGGGGCGAGCGTGACCGCCGGACGGCTCTTGCTGTCCTTGCCGTCATCGGGGGTGTCGTCCACCGAACAGGCCGACAGGCCGAGCGTCAGAGAGACCAGCAGGGCGCATGCGGCGACATGGGGACGGTTGCGCATGGGTGCTCCATTCCGGGAGGTGGGGGGTGGCGGATGCGGAAGTACGGGACCGGTCAGCGGCCCCAGACGGTCTCGGCGACGCGCCGTACGTTGCCTCCGGCCAGCTTGGCCACGTCCGCTTCGGAGTAGCCGCGGTCGAACAGCCACCGGATCATGTTGCCGACGGCCTCCGCGGGGTTCTCACAGCCCCGTACGTACTCGACCTCCTCGTGCGGCGGCAGTTCGGGGGCCTTGCCGTCGTGCGCGTCGTCCTTGCCGAAGAGCGGGGCGAACGTCCGGTGCCAGGCCGTGTGATCGCCGAAGTTGGTGTCCGGGCCGAAGGCCACGTGGTCGATGCCGACCAGATCGATACAGCGCTCGATGTGCTCCATCACCGAGTCCAGATCGTGCCGGGGGTGCCGGGCGGTGACGGTCGTGTGCGGCGCCGCCTCGACACCGATGAACCCGCCGGACCCGGCGCAGGCCCGGATCACGTCGTCGGGCTTCATCCGCGGGGTCGGCCACAGCGCCCGGGACCCGGCATGGGTGATCACCACGGGGGCGGTGGAGCGGCGCACCGCGTCCAGGGCCGTGGCGTCCCCGCTGTGCGAGACATCGACGATGATCCCGAGGTCGTTCATCCGGCGCAGCGCCCGGCGGCCGAGCAGGGTCAGACCGGTGTCCCCGGCGTCGGCGAGCCCCGAACCCAGCTGGTTGCTCTCGCTGTAGACCAGGCCGAGCAGCCGTACGCCCAGACCGTAGAGCAGATCGAGCCGGTCGATGTCATTGCCGATGGGGGAGGCGGACTCCAGGGTCAGCACCACCCCCACCTGGTGGCCGGCCCGTGCCCGGTCGGCCTCCTCGAGGGTGCGCACGGGCGCCACCAGCCGCTGATGGGCGAGGTCCGCCTGGCGCATGGCCAGATCGCTGATCGCGTCGTCCCAGTCCCAGGGGGCATGGGAGCGGATCATGCTCACCGCGGCCGGGCCGCCGTCGAAGAACAGGTCCACCCCCGAGTGGGCGATGCCCTCGTAGGGGATCGACTCCCGGCCCTGGCGGCGGTACGCGGCGAAGTCCCCGGGGTCGGCGGGGCGCAGCGAGAGGTGGTCATGGGCGGAGATCACCAGATGGCGCTCCTCGAAGTCCCGCGCGCGGACCTCGACCTCCTCGCTCCACTCCAGCGCGGCCCCGGGGACCCGGCCGAGCGCGGGCGCCAGCTCGAAGGCGCGGTAGTCCTCCCCGGCCTCCAGGTACTGGTACGAGCGGTAGGAGTCCCACAGCTTCAGGCGCCGGGCGGTCTTGGCGGGCAGGGGGAGTTCGGTGCTCATGGGCTGACCTTCGAGAGGAACATGCGGGTGCGGTCGTGTGAGGGAGCGCGCAGCAGCGCGTCCGGGGTGCCCTCCTCGACGATCCGGCCGTCGTCCATGAAGACGATCCGGTCGGCCACATCGGCGGCGAAGCGCATCTCATGGGTGACGACGACCAGCGTCATGCCGTCTCGGGCCAGGTCCTTGATGACGCTGAGCACCTCCTGCACCATCTCGGGGTCCAGGGCGGAGGTCGGCTCGTCGAAGAGCATCACCTTGGGCCGCATCGCCAGGGCGCGGGCGATGGCCACCCGCTGCTGCTGGCCGCCGGAGAGCTTGTCCGGATAGCTGTCCAGCTTGTGGGCGAGCCCCACCCGGGTCATCAGCTCCACGGCCCGCGCGTCGGCCGCGGCCTTGGAGAGTCCGAGCACCCGGCGCGGGGCCTCCACGATGTTCTCGCGGGCGGTGAGGTGCGGGAACAGATTGAAGCTCTGGAACACCATGCCCATCGCCGAGCGCTGGGAGGCCAGCTCCCGGGCACCCAGCTCATGCAGGGTGCGGCCGCGCAGCTGATAGCCGATCACGCTGCCGTCGACGACCACCACGCCCTGGTCGGGCACTTCGAGGTGGTTGACGCAGCGCAGCAGTGTGCTCTTTCCGGATCCGGAGGGACCGATCAGGCAGACCGTCTCACCTCGGTGGATATCCAGGGAGATGCCATGCAGCACCTCGGTGCCGCGGAACGACTTGCGGATCCCGCGCAGGGAGACGATGGCCTGCGATTCCATTTGCGATGCCGCGGTCATACCGAGTGCTCGATCCTCTTCACTTTCCCGGCCTTGTCGGCCGAAATCAGGGTGTGTCGTCCCAGACGTCGCTCCAGGCGCTGCTGAAGGATAGTAATGGCGCCAGTGATGATCATGTACCAAATGGCGGCCACGATCAACAGTGGAACGGTCTGGAAGTTCTTGGCGTAAATCAGCTGTACCGAGTAGAGCAGGTCGGCCAGGGTGATCACGCTGACCAGGGAGGTGGCCTTGAGGAGAGATATCAGCTCATTTCCCATCGGGGGGACGATCACCCGCAGCGCCTGGGGGAGGGTGATGCGGAAGAAGATCTGAGCTGGCGTCAAACCCAGTGCGGACGCCGCCTGACGCTGTCCATCGGGCACGGCCAGCAGCCCGGACCGGATCAACTCCGCGATGTAGGCGGTCTCGTGGAGGGTCAGTCCGATGATCGCGGCGGTCAGCGGGCCGATGACGCTGTTCGAATCGAAGGTGACGAAACGCGGCCCCCAGGGAATGCCGAGGGACAGCGTCGGAAAGAGGGCCGCGAGGTTGTACCAGAAAAGCAGCTGCACCAGCATCGGAATGGAGCGGAAAACCCAGATGAAGGCGGCCGCGACCGTGGACATGAGCCGGGAGTCGCCCATGCGCATCAGCGCGACCAACGTGCCGCACACCAAAGAGAGCGCCATGGTCGCCGCGGTCATTCCAATGCTGACCCCGATGCCCTTCATCACCCGGATCTCGAAGAAGTATTTGCCGACGGTTTCCCACTCGAAACGCGGATTGGTGAATATCGTGGTCACCGCCATCGCGGCCAGTACCAGCACGATCGCATTGGCCACCAGAAGTCCGGGACGCCGTCGCTTCGCGCGTTTGAGCACGGACGGCTCGGGTAGTGCGTCGACGTTCAGGACTTTGGTCATGGCATGCCTTCGGGCGGTCGGGGCGCGGCAGAATTACCGCATCCTAAAACCGCACCCATGAACACCCGGCAACAGTTGACACAGAACGGTCAACCGTAAACGGGGGAATGCGTCCGTCCGCCCGGAGCGGCCGGGCGGACGGACGGACACGCGTCGGCGGAGGGCGTTCCGCCGGGCCTACAGCCCCTTTTCGAACGGAAGCGGGCCGATGGTCTCCGGATCGGCCGAGACATCGAACAACGGGGTGTAGCCGGTGGCCAGATACAGCCCGCGCGCCTCCGGCTGGCGGGGGCCGGTGGTGAGGTAGATCCGCCGGTAGCCGCGTTCGGCGGCCGACCGCTCCAGCTCCGCCACCACCCGGCGGGCCAGCCCGCGCCGCCGGTGGCCCGAGTGCGTCCAGATCCGCTTGAGCTCCGCCGTCCGCTCGTCGTACCGCCGGTACGCGCCCCCGGCGACCGGCTCACCGCCCTCCAGCAGCAGAAGCAGCTCCCCGTGCGGCGGGGCGAACTCCTCGGCCGGATAGCGGTTCAGCTCACCGTCGGCCGCCCTGCCGTAGCGGGTGGAGTACTCATGCGCCAGCTCGCGCAGCAGCGGCTCGACCCGCGGGTCGTCCACGGTCACCCGGACCACCGTCAGCTGTGGCTGGGACTGGGGCTGGGGCTGTGACTGGGGCCGCGGCTCGGCCACGGAGGTCATCAGCGCACCGCCGCGAGGGTCTGCTGGCCCCGCGCCGCGCGCTCGGCATCCCGCTTGGCGACCTCTTCCCGGACGATCGGGATGACATGGCGGCCGAAGTCGATCGCGTCGCCCAGCAGGTCGTAGCCGCGCGCGGAGAGGATGTCCACGCCCAGGTCGTAGTAGTCCAGCAGCGCCTGCGCCACCGTCTCCGGCGTGCCCACCAGGGCGTTGGAGTTGCCCGCGCCACCGGTGGCGGCGGCGGTCGGGGTCCACAGCGCCCGGTCGTAGCGCTCGCCCGCCTCGGCGATGGAGATCAGCCGCTGTGAGCCGGTGTTCTCCGGGGCACCCCTGCGGTGGTGGCGCACGGTCGTCGCCTCGCCCCGCTCCTTACGGGCGCGGATGGCGTCCACCGTGCGGTGCGCCTTCTCCCAGGCCAGCTCCTCGGTCGGGGCGATGATCGGCCGGAACGCCACCTGGATCCTCGGCACATCGCTCCGCCCGGCCGCGGCGGCGGCCGCCTTCACCGCCGCGATCTGCTCGGCGGTCCGCTCCAGCGGCTCGCCCCACAGGCAGTAGATGTCGGCCTCGGCCCCGCCGGCCGCGTAGGCCGCGGGGGAGGAGCCGCCGAAGGAGACGCCCGGGCGCGGCTGCTGGACCGGGAAGACATCGCTGACGAAGTCGTGGAAGCGGTAGTGCTCGCCCTCGTGGTCGAAGGGCTCGTGGGTGGTCCAGATCTTCTTGACGATCCGTATGTACTCACGGGTGCGCGCGTAGCGCTCGTCCTTGGTGAGGGTGTCGCCCTCACGCCGCTGCTCGTGGTCGTTGCCGCCGGTGATGAAGTGCACCGTCAGCCGGCCGTCGCTGATCTGGTCGAGCGTGGCGAACGTCTTGGCTGCGTACGTCGGATAGGAGACGTTGGGGCGGTGGGCCAGCAGGATCCGGAGCCGGTCCAGCCTGGCGGCGATGTACGCGGCGGCGGGCGCGGGATCGGGCGAGCCGGAGCCGTAGGCGAACAGCACCCGGTCCCAGCCGTGGTCCTCATGGGCGCGGGCGAGCCGCAGGGTGTACTCCTTGTCGAAGGCCGCGCCGGAGCGCGGCCCGGTCTCGGAGCCGTCGTTGGTGGCGGCGATGCCGAGGAACTCCACGGGCATGGGGGAACCTTTCGGAAGGCGAAGGAGGCGAAGGAGGTGAGGAAGGCGAAGAGAACGCGACGCTGGAGACGCGCCCGGCCCCGGAAAGCGGCATTGGCCTACCGGGGGCGATGGCGCGTCAGGCGAGGGGCCCTGGATGGATCAGAGGAGGGCGGCCGGTCGGACGGCCCGCTGCCGGGTCAGCCGGAACAGGAGGCGGACCACACCCGACCGAAGTCGATGTGGTCGCGGGTGACCAGGGGCAGCTCAGTCCTCACTCGCATCATTCAGCACCGCGGGGGCTCGTTTCGTCAACCACTGTCCACATGATGGCCCGTATGCGCCCTGTCACGACAAAGCCGCCCGTATCCCCCGCCACGGTATGGGCGTGCGGGGGATACGGGCGACTGCGGCGGATTGTTCCCCTCCCCGCCCCTTCCCTCAACTGGGGCTCCGCCCCAGACCCCGCTCCTCGAGCTCCCCCAGCTACCGCTGGGAGGTGCCCCCTGGAGGGGCTGGAAGGTGGGGCTCCGCCCCAGACCCCGCTCCTCGAGCTCCCCCAGCTACCGCTGGGAGGTGCCCCCTGGAGGGGCTGGAAGGCGGGGCTCCGGCCGGATCTCGCTCCTCAAGCGCCGGAGGCGGGGCTCCGGCCCAGGCCCGGGGCCTGGGGCGAAGCCCGCGCCACGCTGCGGAGCCGCGTACCGATGCCGCGGGCAGGGGCTACCCGCGCCTGCCTGGGGATGTCCGGCGGATCGTGCCGCCCGGGGCGGGGAGTGGAGCCCCCGCCGCGCGGCGGAGGCGCATATCGATGCCGCGGGAAGGGGGGAGAGGGCGCGTGGTCTGTCGGGCGCCCCGTGGGTTCGCTTTCAGCGGCCCGCCACCGGCTGCGGTGTGGCGGGGCGCTCCGAGGTGGCCGTGAGCCGGTTCGGGCCGCGGCCCGGCAGTAGCGAGGCGACCGCGAGCGCCACCAGCGCGGCGCCGCCGCCGATCGCGAAGGCGGTGCGGAAGCCGCTCAGGGACGGGAGCTCGACGGGCCCGAACGCGGTGGTCATATGGGCGAGGACGACGCCCACCACCGCACTGGCGGTCGAGGTGCCGATGGACCGCATCAGGGTGTTGAGGCCGTTGGCCGCGCCCGTCTCGGACACCGGTACCGCCGACATGATCAGCGCGGGCATGGCGGAGTACGCGAGGCCGATCCCGGCGCCGATCACGCACGAGATGACCACGATCTGCCACACGGCGTCCATCAGGAAGATGCCCATGCCGTATCCGACGGCGATCACCCCGGCGCCGAGCATCAGCGATGTCTTGGGGCCCCAGGTGGCCGTGATCCGCGCGGACAGCGGGGAGATCGCCATCATCACCAGACCGGACGGGCCCAGGCACAGACCGGCGGTCATCATCGACTGGCCCAGTCCGTACCCCGTGGCCTCGGGCATCTGGAGCAGCTGCGGCAGCACCAGCGACATCCCGAACATCGCGAAGCCGATGACGATGGAGGCCAGATTGGTCAGCAGCACCTGACGGCGCACGGTGGTGCGCAGATCCACCAGCGGCCCGCTCACCCGCAGCTCCCACCGGCTCCACAGCAGCAGCACGACCACCGCCGCGGCGAACAGCCCGGTGGTGACACCGCTGGCCCAGCCCCAGTCGGCGCCCTTGGAGATGGCCAGCAGCAGACAGAGCAGCCCGGCCGACAGCCCGACGGCGCCCACCAGGTCGAACCGCCCGCCGCCGCGCACCGGGGACTCCGGTACGACCGCCAGCACCAGTGCGATCACCACCGTGCCCAGGCTCGCCGAGACCCAGAACAGCACATGCCAGTCGGCGTGTTCGGCCAGCGCCGCGGCCCCGGGCAGGCCGAGGGCGCCGCCGACGCCCAGCGAGGAGCTCATCAGGGCCATCGCCGAGCCGAGCCGTTCGGCGGGCAGTTCATCGCGCATGATGCTGATGCCCAGCGGGATCACGCCCGCGGAGAAACCCTGGAGCGCACGGCCGACGATCATCGGCGCGAGTGTGTCGGAGAGCGCGCACACCACCGATCCGACCACCAGCATCGACAGGCTGAGCAGCAGCGTCCGCCGCTTGCCGTACATGTCGCCGAGCCGGCCCAGCACCGGGGTGGCCACGGCGCCGGCGAGCAGGGTGGCGGTGATCGCCCAGGAGGCGTCCGAGGCCGAGGTGTGCAGCAGCTCCGGAAGGTCCGGGACCAGCGGCACCACCAGGGTCTGCATCAGGGAGACGACGATCCCGCCGAACGCCAGGACGGCGACCACGAGGCCGGAGCGTGGCGGGTGGGCGGTCATCGCCGCTTCGGGGGCGTCGGGGGTCGGAGGTGAGGAATTCACGGTGGTCCTTTGTCGGGGCATGGCCGATTCACATCAGTGCCGCAGCAGTGTCGCACAATTTTGTGTAACGGGTACGTCAAATATGGCCGCCCCGGTCGGCCCGCGGTTCCCCGGCCATGTCGCGGTAGATCTCCCGCAGTTCACGCTTGAGGATCTTGCCGCTGGGATTCTTCGGCAGCGCCTCGGCGAGCCGGACGAACTTGGGCACCTTGAACCCAGCGAGCCGCGCCCGGCAGTGCGTGAGGATCTCCTCCTCCGTCACCTCATGGCCCGGTTTGGCCACCACCACCGCGGTCACGGCTTCGATCCAGTACGGATGCGGCACCCCGAACACCGCGACCTCCGCGACCGCCGGATGGGCGTGGACGGCCTCCTCCACCTCGCGCCCCGAGACGTTCTCCCCACCGCTGTTGACCATGTCCTTCTTGCGGTCGACGACCGTCAGGCACCCCTCCTCGTCCAGCACCCCGAGATCGCCGCTGTGGAACCAGCCGCCGCGGAACGCCTCCGCGGTGCGCTCCGGGTCCCGCCAGTAGCCGAGCATGGTGTGCGGGCCCCGGTGGACGATCTCGCCGACCGTGCCCGGCGGCACCGGCCGGTCCGCCTCGTCCACCACCCGCGTCTCGACGTTCAGCGCGGCCCACCCCGCCGAACCGGCCTTGCGCTCCTGGTCGGCCGGGCCCAGCACGGTCGCGATCGGGGACATCTCGGTCTGGCCGTAGAGGTTGTACAGCGCCAGCCCCGGCAGCCGCCTGCGCAGCTCGGCCAGCACCGCGACCGGCATCGGCGCCGCCCCGTAGTACCCCTTTCGCAGCGACGACAGATCGCGGGTCCCGAACTCCGGATGGCGCAGCAGCGCGATCCACACCGTGGGCGGGGCGAACAGCTTGGTCACCCGCTCCGCCTCGATCGTGGCCAGCAGCGCCGCCGGGTCCGGACCCGGCAGCACCAGACAGGTGGCGCCCAGCTGGATGTCGGGGGTGAGGAAGGCGTGCAGCTGGGCGCAGTGGTAGAGCGGCAGCGCATGGATCTCGACATCGTCGGCCGACATCCCACCGTCCACGATCGCCGTCTGATACTGCGCGATCAGATTGCGGCTCGTCATGATCGCGCCCTTGGGCCGCGACTCGGTCCCCGAGGTGTACATCAGCTGCACCGGATCGTCGTCCTCCAGGGCGGGATCGGGCACCGGATGCCACCGCTCCGCGCCCAGCGCGGCGAAGTCCTCCCACCCCGCGCGCCCGCCTCCCAGCGCCGCGCGCAGCGCGATCCGGGGCGGTGCCGCCTCGGCCAGCGCGGCCTCGGCCACATCCACCAGATCCGTGCCCGCGACGATCCCGACCGCTCCCGCATGGTCCAGGACATACGCCACTTCGGGCGCGGTCAGCATGAAGTTGACCGGCACCGACACCGCGCCGAGCCGGGCCAGCGCGAAGTACGCCACCACGAAGCCGTGGGAGTTGCGGGCGAGGAGCACCACGCGATCGCCCCGGGCGATGCCCCGCGCCGCCAGGGCCCCGGCCGTCCGGCTCACCAGCGCGTCCAACTCGGCGTAGGTCAGGCGCAGCGGGCCGTCGACGACCGCCGTCCTGGCGGGCAGCCGGGCCGCGGTGCGCGCCAGCAGATCGGCGATGCCGTGGCGGCGGGCGCGCACGATGTCCACGGGCAGGTCGGATGCGGTCATCGTCAGGTCTCCCGGGGCTCGGACGGGCCGGACAGGGCGCCACGCTGGCACGGCGCGGGGCGCCGTTCAAGGAGTCGGACGGCCAGGGGTTCAAGGCCTCGGACGGCGATGGGGGTCACGGCGTCGGACGGCCGTGGGGCTCAAGGCCTCGGTCGGCCACGAGGTTCCCGGCCTCGGACGGCCACGAGCGGCGCCCGAGCGACCTTGCGTAGCCTTGGGGCCTGGTACGACGGGGGCGAGCGAAAGGACACCGGATGGCCGGGACCGCCGAGGGGACCGTCCGCAGAGGACGTGGGCGCCCGCCCCGTCTGTCGCGCGAGCAGATCGTCCGCAGCGCCGCTGAGCTCGCGGTCCGCGAGCCGGAGACCGCACTGACCGTCAAGCGGGTCGCCGAGGCGGTCGGCTCCGCCCCGATGGCGCTCTACCGCTACTTCCCCGACCGCGACGACCTCCTCCAGGCCGTGGCCGACCGCGTCCTGGCCGAGGCCCAGCACAAGGACCCGCCGGGGGACACCTGGCAGGAGCGGCTGCGCGCCTGGATGCACAACAGCCGCGACTATCTGCTGCCCTACCGTCAGCTGCTCCCCTATATGGCCGCCACCCAGCAGCCCGCCCGGATCTCCTCCCTGGTGACCCTCACCCGGATGCTGCGCCCCCTGAAGCTGACCGATGACGATCTCGCGCTGGCCGTGGCCCTCATCGGCTCCACCGTCATCGGCCACGCGGTCTACGAGACCCACCGCGGCCCGGTCTCCGCCTACAAGCTGGACGCCCTGAGCGAGGCGCTGGCCCACTACCCCCAGGGCGAGCGGGAGGCGGTGGCCCCGCTGCTGGCGCGGCTGCCGCGGGCGCACAGCAGGCTGTACGACGTGGTGGTGGACCGTACGGTGGCCGCCGTCGAGGCGCTGGCGGCGGAATGACCCGCCCCGGGGACGCGCGCCCCGGAACGGGTCATCACCCTGGGCCGAGCCGTGCGGTCAGCCGGTGGCGCACTCCATGGACGCCGGGTCCGCCGCGTCGCGGATCAGCGCCTGATGGGCCTGGCGCAGCCGCTCCACATCGGGCTTGATCTCCTTGCGGTCATAGGTGAGCAGCCCGTTGAGCTCGCCCTCCACATCCGTGATCTGGGTGTAGACGGCCCCGCTGCTGCCGTTGCACGCGACCAGCCCGCGCACCTTGTCCAGCAGCTTCAGATACTCGTCGGTGTACTGGTCCTTGTCCACGCCGACATAGGTGTGCTGCACGGGCCAGGCGTGCCCCGGGACGGCCAGGCCGAGACCGCCGTACTCGCCGGTGACCCCCGCCCGTGAGGCGTCCGGGCGCGGATCGCCCGGGCCGGGGTAGGCGTGGATGTCGGCGAGGTCGCCGTTGCCGGTGTCGTTCCAGCCGCTGGCGCCGTTGATGAGCCGGCTGGGGTCCCAGCCCTTCGCGAGCGCCGGCACCTTCGGGCCGCCGTACTGGCCCCAGCCCTCGTTGAAGGTCACCCAGATGACGATCGACGGACTGCTGATGTGCTGGTCGATCATCCGCTTCATCTCGTGCTCGTACTGCGCCTGCGCCTTCTCGGACGGGGTGACCGTGTTCATGGCGGGCATGTCCTGCCACACCAGCAGGCCCAGCCGGTCGGCCCAGTAGTACCAGCGGTCGGGCTCGACCTTGATGTGCTTGCGCACCGAGTTGAAGCCCATGCTCTTGTGCATCTTCAGGTCGTACGCGAGGGCCTCGTCGGTCGGCGCGGTGTGCAGCCCGTCGGGCCAGAACCCCTGGTCGAGGGTGGCCATGGAGAAGATCGGCTTTCCGTTGAGCACGGTGCGCTGCTTGCCGTCCACCTCCTTGACGGCGATGCTCCGCATGCCGAAGTAGCTCTCCACCCGGTCCGCCGAGGCGCCCCGCCCGACCGTCACCTTCAGCCGGTACAGATGCGGATCGTCGGGGGACCACAGGTGCGGGGAGGGCACGGGGACGGTCAGCGGCTTCCCGGTGCGCCCGGTGGCGGTGCCGACCACGCGCCGTCCGTCGTAGGCGGTCGCGGTGACCGGGACGCCGTCCCGCACCCCGCGGACCTCGGCGGTGAGGGCCTTGCCGGGGACGTCCGGGGTGAGCTTGAGGGTGTCCACGTGGTCGGTGGCGACCGGCTCCATCCAGACGGTCTGCCAGATCCCGGAGGAGGGGGTGTAGAAGATGCCGCTGGGGTCGAGGCGCTGCTTGCCCATCGGCGGGTTCTCGCCGTCGGCCGCGTCCGTCGGGTCGTAGACGCCGACGATCAGCTCCTGGGTGCGGCCCGGCCGCAGGGCGTCGGTGACATCGGCGCTGAACCGGTCGTAGCCGCCGCGGTGGTCGGCCACCCGGGTGCCGTTCACATACACCTCGGCCTGCCAGTCGACGGCGTCGAAGTTCAGCCGCAAGCGCTTACCGTCACCGACCTTCCAGTCGGCCGGGACGGTGAAGGTCCGCCGGTACCACATCCGGTCCTCATGGCGCTCCACACCGGAGAGCTTGGACTCCACCGGGTACGGCACCAGGATCCGCTCCTTGAGCTTCTGCCCGACCGGGGGCTTCTGCCCCTCCTTGGCGGCGGCGAACTCCCAGCTGCCGTTGAGGTTGCGCCACTGATCGCGGGTCAGCTGGGGGCGCGGGTACTCGGGGTGGGCGTTGTCCGGGCCGACGTCCTTGGCCCAGGGCGTGCTCAGCTGATACGTCGACTTGTTGCCTCCGAAGGAGACGTACGGGTCGATGGCGCCGTCGCCGTCCTCGAGGCCGCCCTTGCCGTCGTAAGCCACGACGGCCTCGCCGCCGCGGCCGACCACCGGCTCCTTCAGGGAGAGCAGCAGCCGGGACGGATCGGCCGCGTCCAGCCGGGCGCGCCCGAGCGGCCAGGCCGCGCCGCCGATGACGGCGGACAGATGCGACGTCAGATCGGCCGGCGGAGTGGTCAGGGGCTGGGCGAAGTCCAGCAGCAGTGTCCGGCCGTCCGGCTGGACGGCGCTGGCCACCGGGCCGTCGTAAGTGAAGTCGGCGGGCAGCCGGAAGGCGGACGCGGGCACGGGCGCCTTGGCCGCGCCCGGCGGGGTCCAGGACAGGTGGAAGTTGGAGCCGCCGTAGTGCTCGAAGTACTCGACCTTGATGTCGTACGCCTTGCCCGCGGTGAGCTCGACGGGCTGGGAGGTCTGCTCCTTGTCCCAGTCGTCCACCCAGTGGTCGATGACCGGTTTGCCGTCGATCCACAGCCGGAAGCCGTTGTCGGCAGTGATCGAGAAGGTGTGCGCACCGGAGCGCTCCGGTGTGATCTGACCGGTCCAGCGGACGCTGACGTCGTCGGACCGTCCGGTGGTGGCCTGCAGCCGCGGCTCCAGATTGCCGAAGTCGAGGGCGGGGTCGAGGCTGGTGGCCTTGAGCTCGTGGAAGTCGAAGGCCCCCGGGGCGGACTGGAGGTAGTAGTCGCCGCGGAGGCCGTGGACGACCGAGGGGTCGTCGGAGGGGGTGTCGGCCGCGGCCGGACCGGGAGCGGTCAGCAGACCGAGCGCGCCAAGCGCCAAGGTCACGGTCGCGACCACGGATCTGGCGAAAGTTGAACGAAAACGCACATGTCCTCCTTGCTGGAGCAGCTCTTGTGGCTGCTGCTGGGACAAGTGGGGCGCCGCCATTGCGCCATCTCCAACAGAACCTGTCAATAGCGAACGCAAGGCAACAGAGCGGCTGTTGGGTACCGCGCCTTGACGGGAATGCGCTTTCTTCCTAGCGTGCTTGTTCATAGATGTGACCGATATTCAACAACCTGCATGAGGAGGCCCGTGATGGGGCGACGGATCGTGGTGTCGGGCGGCGGTACCGGCATAGGACTGGCGACCGCGGAGACCTTCGCCGCCGAAGGCGACCGGGTGGTCATCCTCGGACGCCGCGCCGAGGTGCTGCGCGCCGCGGCGGACAAGCTCAACGCCGCCCACGGCGCCGACCTGGTCACCTGGACCAGCGCGGACCTCAGCGACCCCGAGCAGACCCGGCGCGCCGCCGAGTTCATCACCGCGGACGGTGATGTCGATGTCGTCGTCACCAACGCCGGCGGCAATGTCGCGCCCTCCAACGACGGCACCCTCGAGGGCATCGCCGGCCAGTACCAGCGGAACTTCGAGGCCAACGTGCTGACCGCCGTGCTGCTCACCGAGGCGCTGCTGCCCCACCTCACCCGGCCCGGCGGCCGGATCGTCCACCTGTCCTCGGTCGCGGCGCTGCGCGGCCCCGGTTCGTACGGCGGCACCAAGGCCGCGCTGCACACCTACACCTTCGAGCTGGCCAAGCGGCTCGGCCCGGAGGGCGTCACCGCCAACGCGGTGGCCCCCGGCTACGTCGAGGACACCGAGTTCTTCGGCGAGCGCGGCACCCCCGAGTTCATCGCCCAGCAGATCGGGCAGACGCTCACCGGACAGCCCGGGACGCCCGTCGAGATCGCGGCCGCCATCCGCTATCTGGCCTCCCCGGAGGCCGCGTACGTCACCGGCCAGGTGCTGCACATCAACGGTGGGGCGCAGTACGGCCGCTGACCGCACCTCACCCTGGACAGGCGGCGGGGAATCGGATCCGCGCTAGGGCCGTACGGCCCTGGAGGGAGGGCCGCGCAGCCCTGCCGCCGCGTTCCGGCCATGGTTCACTCTGGTCCTCCACACAGGTGGGGGGAAGACGGACGGACGGCCGCGCCGAAGGAGTCAGCTCGCTGACTCCAAACCATCTTCGGGCGCGGCCGCCCGTCCGTCCTGCGTTATTCACCACGCACCAACGCAAGGGGGGACTCATGTCCGCACACACCGCCCGCATCGGCACGGCGCTCGCCGCCGGCTGCGCGATCGCCCTGCTGTACCCGGCCACACCGGCCGGTGCCGCGGGCTCCGTACACCTTTCCAAGATCTACTACGACTCTCCCGGCACGGACAACCGGAGCAACTCCAGCCTCAACGGCGAGTACGTCCAGATCAAGAACTCCACCTCGCGCGGGGTCAGCCTCAAGGGGTGGGTGCTCGTCGACGCGAGCAACCACAAGTACACCTTCCCCGGCTACACCCTCGGCGCGGGCAAGACCGTGACCGTACGGACCGGCTCCGGCTCCGACACCTCGGCCACCAAGTACCAGGACCGCCGGGCGTACGTCTGGAACAACGACCGCGACAAGGCCACCCTCCGCAAGACCGGCGGCTCCACGGTCGACACCTGCTCGTACAACAACAGCCGGGTCGACTACACGAACTGCTGAGCGCGCGCCGCGCGGGGGGGCGCGAGGGCGCGGCGCAGCCGGTGAAGCACTCCGGCCGGGACCACAATGGTGGTGTCGAGGAGGAGAGCCGGTGAGCGGCCGTGTCGGACTGGGTGTGGGAGTACGAGGGCTACGAGCCCGGCGAGGAGCGGTTGCGGGAGTCGCTGTGCACGCTCGGCAACGGCTATGTCGCCACCCGGGGCGCGGCCCCCGAGGCGGCCGCCGATGACACCCACTACCCCGGCACCTATATGGCGGGCTGCTACAACCGGCTGACCTCGGTGGTCGGCGGACGCCAGGTCGAGAACGAGGACATGGTCAACCTGCCGAACTGGCTGCCGCTGCGCTACCGCGTCCGCGACCCGGACCGGCCCGCGGGCCCCGGCGGCTGGCTCACCCCCGACGGGGACGAGCTCACCGGCTACCGGCAGACCCTCGACCTCCGGCACGGCACCCTCGTGCGGCGGCTGCGGTTCACCCACGGCCACGGCCGGGTGCTCCACGTCGAGCAGCAGCGCCTCGTCCACATGGGGGATCCGCACCTGGCCGCCTTGCGCACCACCTTCCGGGCCGAGGGCTGGTCCGGCACCGTCGAGCTGGAGTCGGGGCTCGACGGTGCCGTGGCCAACACCGGCGTGGCCCGCTACGACGCGCTGGCCGGCCGCCATCTCGTCGACCACCGCACCGGCGCAGCGGGCCCCGACACCGTATGGCTGAGCTGCCGCACCACCAGCTCCGAGGTGCGGGTTGCCATGGCCGCGCGCACCCTGGCCGTGCGCGGCGGGACGCCCACCGGCACCGGGCAGCGGCTCACCCACAGCGCGGCGCTGCGCACCCTGGCCGTGCCGCTCGCGCCGGACGCTCCCGCCACCGTCGAGAAGACCGTGGCGCTCTACACCTCCAAGGACCCCGCGGTCAGCGATCCGGCCCAGGCCGCCCTCGACGGGGTGGCCCGGGCGCCGGAGTTCGGGAAACTGCTCGCCTCCCACCGCACCGCATGGGAACACCTGTGGCGCGAGGCGGCGTTGGAGGTCCCCGGCGAGCCCGGCCACATCCTGCGGCTGCACCTGTTCCACATCCTCCAGACGCTCTCGCCGCACACCGCGGAGCTGGACGTGGGCGTCCCCGCCCGGGGCCTGCACGGCGAGGCGTACCGCGGACACGTCTTCTGGGACGAGCTGTTCGTGCTGCCGTATCTGAACCTCCACTTCCCCGAGGTGGCCCGGGCCCTGCTGCGCTACCGCCACCGGCGGCTGCCCCAGGCGTGCCGCGCCGCCGCGGACGCCGGCCGGGCCGGGGCGATGTACCCGTGGCAGAGCGGCAGCGACGGGCGCGACGAGACCCAGACGCTGCATCTGAACCCGCGCTCCGGCCGCTGGCTGCCGGATAACTCCCGGCTGCAGCACCACGTGGGCTCGGCGGTGGCCTACAACGTGTGGCAGTACTGCCAGGCCAGCGGCGACACCGAGTTCCTGCACACCAAGGGCGCGGAGATGCTGCTGCAGATCGCCCGCTTCTGGGCGGACTCGGCCGTGTCCGATCCGGACCGGGGGCGGTACCGCCTCCGCGGGGTGGTCGGGCCCGATGAGTACCACGACGGCTATCCCGGCGCCGACCGCCCCGGCATCGACGACAACGCCTACACCAACGTGACCGCCGCCTGGGTGCTCGACCGGGCCCTGGAGCTCGCCCGCACCCTGCCCGAGCCGCGCCGCCGCGAGCTGTTCGAGCGGGTGGGCCTGGACCGCGCGGAGCCGGAGCGCTGGGAGGACGTCTCCCGGCGGTTGCTGGTCCCCTTCCACCGGGGCGTCATCAGCCAGTTCGACGGCTACGGGGAGCTGGCCGAGCTCGACTGGGACGGCTACCGCGCCCGCTACGACGACATCCGCCGGATGGACCGGATCCTGGAGTCCGAGGGCGACTCCGTCAACCGCTACCAGGTCTCCAAGCAGGCTGACGCGCTGATGCTCGGCTACCTCTTCGGCCCCGCCGAGCTGTCGGGCCTCTTCCGGCGGCTCGGCTACGTGCTGGACGACGACATCTGGCGGGCCACGGTGGCGTACTACCTGTCCCGGACCAGCCACGGCTCGACCCTCAGCGAGCTGGTGCACGGCTGGGTGCTGGCGCGGGCGCGCCGGGCCGAGGCGTGGCGGTACTGCCAGGAGGCGCTGCTGGGCGATGTGGCGGACGTCCAGGGCGGCACCACCGGCGAGGGCATCCACCTCGGCGCCATGGGCGGCACCCTCGATCTGGTGCAGCGCGGGCTGACCGGTCTTGAGACCCGCGAGGACGCCCTGTGGCTGGACCCGGTGCCGCTGCCCGAGCCGTCCGGTCTTTCGGAGTACCGGTTCTCGATGCGCTACCGCGGCCACTGGGGCGTCGCCCTGCGGGTGCGGGCCGGGCGGCTGTGGATCAGCGTGCCGGACTCCGAGGAGTCCCCGATCGAGGTGCGGCTCGCCGACCGCTCGCTGACCGTGGCCCCGGGCGAATCCCACTGGGTTCCGCTGCCCCCGGGCTGAGTCCGCGTTTCCGCCCGGCCGGCTGCCTGTCGGCTGAGTCCGCGTTTCCGCCTGGCCGGCTGCTCGTCGGCCCGCTCAGCCGAGGCCGGGGACCACCATCGCCAGCCAGACGACCGGCGGCACCGCGACCACCATGATCCCGCCGTAGACCATCAGCTGCCGGAAGAACCGGTCCCGGTCCACATCCGGCGCGTTGGCCAGCACCAGCGCCCCGTTGGTCGAGAAGGGGCTGACGTCGACGACGGTCGCCGACACCGCGAGGGCCGCGATCATCCCCACCGCGCCGATGTCGCCCTGGGCGAGGAAGGGAACGGCGAGCGGGATCAGCGCGCCCATGATGCCCACCGAGGAGGCGAAGGCGGAGACGATCGCGCCGATGTAGCAGAGCAGCAGGGCGGCGAGCAGCGGAACCCCGATGTCGCTGACGGCCTTGCCTGCGTAAGTGATGGTGCCCATCTCGTCCAGCACCCCGACATAGGTGAGCACACCGCAGATCAGCAGCACGGTGGGCCAGGTGACCTCGTTCACCGCCTTCTTGCCGTGGTCCGGCCAGAAGACGCTCAGGGCCACGGCCAGGGTGATCGAGGTGAGCCCGGCGTCCAGGTCGAAGGCGAGCACCGCGACCACCAGCGCCACCAGCGCGGCCAGGGTGGCGATACGGGCCGGGGTGAGACGGTCCTCCGCGTCGGCCGGCGCCTCCCGCGCCCCGTCTTCCCGCTCCTCCCCGGCGGCGGCGACGGCGGTCCTGGGGAGCTTCAGCCCGCCGCAGACGACGAAGACGACGGCGGCGATGATCAGGTTGACCACCAGGCTCGCGAGGAACAGCGTGATCTCGTTGCCGGGGAGCTTCTCCCGGTCCACGATGCCGTTGACGATCGATCCGTAGATGCTGATGGGGGAGAAGCCGCCGCCCTGGGAGCCGTGCATCACCATGGCACCCATCAGCAGCGGGCTGATCCGGTAGCGCGCGGCGAAGGAGAGCGCGAGCGGGGCGACGATCGCCACCGCCGCCGGGCTCACCGCCCCGATCGCGGTCAGCGTCCCGCTGACCGCGAACATCACCCACGGGATCAGCGCGACCCGCCCGCCCACCAGCCGGATCGAGGCGTGCACCAGCCAGTCCGTGGTGCCGTTGGCCCGGGCGAGGGCGAACAGATACGTCACCCCCACCAGCACCACGAACAGATCGCCCGGGAACCCGGCGAAGATGTGGTCCGCGCTGAAGTCGGCGACCAGCTCGCCCACGCCGAAGGCGGCGGCGAAGGACAGGGCGCCCATGTTGATCGACCGGGTGGTGGCGATGACGAAGACCACCACCAGCACGAGTATCGAGATCAATTCGTCGGACATCGAGCGCTCCCGTCACGGGGACCCGGTCGGCGGACCGGGGACGGTCGGGCCAAGTGGCCTGCTGGCTGACTCACGTTGAGGGCCGGGCGGTTCGGCCGTCAAGACATCGGTGGCAGATTGGCTCAGCCAATTGACCAATGCTCCACCGGACCGCACAACCACCACACCAACCGGCCACCCGGTGCTACGCTGCGAATCGGGGCCATCACAAACCGCGATGGGGGGAGCCCGTATGGCCGAGGACGCGCTGCGCCCGATGAGCCGTCAGCGCCTGTACGAGCAGGTGCTGGAGAGGCTGCGCGCCTACGTCGAGGAGGGCGGCCTGAAGGCGGGCGACCGGCTGCCCACCGAGCGCGAGCTGGCCCAGCGCCTCGGCATCAGCCGCGCCTCCGTCAAACAGGCCATCGTCGTCCTCGAGGTGCAGGGGCTCGTCGAGGTGCGCCAGGGCGGCGGGATGTGCCTGCTGCGCGACAGCCTCGACACCGAGCCCGTCGAGCGGCTGGTGGAGCGCCGCCGCCGGCTGCCCGATGTGCTCGACGCCCGCGAGGCGCTGGAGACCAAGCTGGCCGAACTCGCCGCCGAGCGCCGCACCGACGACGACCTCATCGCCCTCCAGCGGGCCCTGCACTGGATGGAGGACGAGATCGAGTCCGACCGCCACGGCGTCGAGGGCGACCGCCGCTTCCACGCCGCCGTCACCGCGGCCGCGCACAGCCCGCTGCTCGCCGAGTTCATGCGCTCGATCGCCGACCAGATCGCCGAGAGCCGCGAGGAGTCGCTGCGCCAGCCCGGCCGCCCCAGGCGCTCGCTCGCCCAGCACCAGCGCATCCTGGACGCCATCGCCGAGCGCCGCCCCAAGGCCGCCGCCGCGGCCATGCGCCGCCATGTCCGCACGGTCGCCCAGGTGCGGCTGCTCAACTGGAATCCGGACGAAGCCCCTTGAGCCCGTCGCGGCATCCTGCCCGACCTCTTGCCCGACCGTGACCGATCACGGCTTTGGTCTGGACTTTTCCCAGTGGCTCGCTAGGCTCTGCGCGATCCACCCGTGAAAGCGCTCTCACCCTGCCCAGCAGAAGGGGAACTTCCATGAGACGGAAGCCCGTTGTCCGTGCCGGACTGTCCGCACTCCTCGTCCTCGGCGCCCTCTCGGGCGCCGGCGGGGCCTTCTCGACCGCCGCCGCGGCATCCGGCGCCGACGCCCCCGCGGCGAAGCCAGCCGCCGTGTCGGCGCCGTCCGCCACCCTCGTCCGCGCGCTCGGCCGGGACCTCGGCCTGACCGCGGACCAGGCGCGGGAGCGGCTGGGCCAGGAGGCCGCCGCCATGCGGCTGGAGCCCAAGGCCAAGCGCGCCGCGGGCGCCTCCTACGGCGGCTCGTGGTTCGACACGGGCAGTGGGAAGCTGGTCGTCGGCGTCACCAGCGCCGAGCGCGCCGCGTCGGTACGGGCCACGGGCGCCACCACCCGGATCGTCAAGCACAGCGCCGACGCGCTCGACGCGGCCAAGGCGCGCCTGGACGAGAAGGCCCGCAAGCAGGCCGCTCCGGCCGGGGTGAGCAGCTGGAGCACCGACTCCCGCGAGGGCGCCGTGGTGGTCCGGGTCCGGCAGGGGAGCGAGGGCGACGCCGCCGTCCGTGCGTTCCTCCGCGAGGCGAAGCGCTCGACCTCCGTCCCGGTCACCGTCGAGAAGGCGCCCGCCCAGGCGCCGACGACCTTCGCCGCCGGCACGGTCGGCGGCGACCCGTACTACACCGGCAACGTCCGCTGCTCCATAGGCTTCTCCGTCCAGGGCGGCTTCGTCACGGCCGGGCACTGCGGCCAGGCGGGGGGCTCCGTCAGCGGCTGGGACGGCTCGTACATCGGCAACTTCCAGGGCTCCTCCTTCCCCGGCAACGACTACGCCTACGTCAGCGTCGGCAGCGGCTGGTGGACCGTGCCGGTGGTGCTCGGCTGGGGCACCGTCCCCGACCAGTTGGTCCGCGGCTCCGCCGAGGCCCCGATCGGCGCCTCCATCTGCCGCTCCGGCTCCACCACCCACTGGCGCTGCGGCACGGTGCTGGCCAAGAACGAGACCGTGAACTACAGCCAGGGCGCCGTGTACCAGATGACCAAGACCAGCGTGTGCGCCGAGGGCGGCGACTCCGGCGGCTCGTTCATCAGCGGCGACCAGGCCCAGGGCGTGACCTCGGGCGGCTGGGGCAACTGCTCCAGCGGCGGTGAGACCTGGTACCAGCCGGTCAACGAGATCCTGTCGGTGTACGGCCTGCGGCTGCACACCGCCTGACGGGGGAGGGCGGCGACACGGCGACGGGGCGGGCCCGGTGGCCCGCCCCGTCCCTGTCGCTCCGGCGGCTATCCCGAGCGGTGCGCGGACAGCCGGTGCGGGTCGTAGCCGGGGATGGTGCCATCGGCCTTGGCGACCAGGAACAGCCCGGCCATGCCCATGTCGGAGTGGCTCTGGACATGGCAGTGGTACATCCAGGCGCCCGCGCCGACGTTCTCCCCGGCGATCACCTGGAAGCCGAAGGAGTCGGCGGGCCCGGTGATCTTGTTGTCGATGACCCGGCTCACATCGTCCGGGCCCTCCAGTAGCCCGGTGCGGTTGTCCGCCCAGCGGTGCCCGTGCATATGAAAGGTGTGATAGTACTCGCCGTGGGTGATCATGATGATCTCCACACGGTCGCCCACCGTGGCCCGGAACTCGGGGGCGTCATGCCCCGCCTTGTTGTTGATCGTCATGTCGTTGAAGACGATCGTGAACTGCTTGTCCGGCAGGATGTCACCCGCCCGCCGCACCACCACCGGCCCGTACAGCCCCTTCCGGAGGCCGCCGGTGCCGTGCGGGGTGCCCACCGCGTGGTCGTGGTAGTGCCAGTAGCCCGCGCTGCCCGGCCGCCAGGTGCCGTCGGCGCGCTTGCCCGGGGCGTGGGTGCGCCAGGTGTAGGTGCGGGTGCCGCCCGGCTCCACGGCGCTGCGGTTGAGCTGGGTGCCGTCGCTGGCCACGTCGTAGTCCAGG
Organism: Streptomyces sp. 5-10; assembly: GCF_014712245.1. Taxonomy (NCBI): domain Bacteria; kingdom Bacillati; phylum Actinomycetota; class Actinomycetes; order Kitasatosporales; family Streptomycetaceae; genus Streptomyces; species Streptomyces sp. 5-10. The sequence continues at coordinate 62,308 of NZ_JACVYG010000039.1, read as the reverse complement.
CCGTGGACATGGAGGCTGGCCGTGACGTCCATGGTGTTCTCGAACTCGATGTGCAGGGTGTCGCCCTCGGTCAGCTCGATCAGCGGACCGGGGATGCTGGCCTTGCCCTTTTCGAGCCCGTACCCCATCGATCCGTCCGGCAGCTTCTCCGCGTAGAGCTTGAGATGGCGGACCGCGCCGCCCGCGGCCGCCGTTCGGACCCCGTCGGACGGGGTCTTCGGCGCCTTCGCGGCGGCGGGGGAGGTGAGGGCCAGCGGTCCGACGGCCGCGGCGGCCGCGCCGCCGGTGAAGAGCCGTCTGCTGAGACCGCGTCTGGAGGTGAAGCCGGGTGCGTCGCTCATCGTTCTCCCAAATCGCTGTGGATCCCCTGCCGTTGACGATGCGCAGATGCCCCGGGGTGCTTTCACGGTAGCCGGGGGATCCCCGTTCATCCACACTCAGGACAAAGTTCGTTGAGTTGCGGTCATAGCTATTGGCGACTTGCGAAAAGCCGTCTAGCTTCCTTCAGCGGTGTTATCGGTACGTGAGAGGGATGGGTGACCAATGCGGGACATACCGTACCAAATGCCCTCAAAGAGGAGAGGGCTGACAGTCGGTCGGCTGCGAAGGAGACGCGCGGGGATGGCGGCACTGCTCTTCGGCGCCCTCACCGCGACCCTGCTCGGCGGGACCCCCGCCAGCGCCCGGCCCGAGGATCGTGCGCCACTCACGCTGCCGTCGCCGCCCGGCGGTGACAACGTCCGGGTCCTGGTGTTCCACGGCTCGGCGGGGGACGAGCCGGCCACGGTGAACGCGGGCATCGAGGCCATCGAGCGGATCGGCAACCAGGGGCCCGCGGCGACCCGGTTCACCGTCGACGCCACCGCCGACGCCTCGGTCTTCACCAAGCCCCGGCTCGGCAAGTACAACGCCGTGGTCTTCCTGACCGGCGCCGGCGATGTGCTCGACCCCGAGCAGGAGGCGGGGCTCGAGGCGTACATGGAGGCGGGCGGCGGCTTCCTCGGCATCCGTGACGCGGCCCGCAACGAGCCGTACTCCGACTGGTTCAGCGGGCTGATCGGCGCCCGCCCGGCCACCACCAGCCCGGCCACCGCCCAGCGCGCCGTGGTGGAGGTCGGCGACCGCGTCCACCCGGCCACCAAGGAGCTGCCGCTGGAGTGGAAGCGCACCGACACCTGGCTCAACTGGAAGAACAACCCCTCCGGCACGGTGCACACCGTGGCCCGGGTCCGCGAGTCCAGCTACCAGCCGGGCGCGGGTGCCAACGGCGCGGACCACCCGATCTCCTGGTGCCGTGACTACGACGGCGGCCGCTCCTTCTACACCGGCATGGGCGGCACCGTCTCCACCTTCCAGGAGACCGACTTCCGCGCCCATCTGCGCGGCGCGCTGCTGTGGACCACCCGTCTCTCCCGCGCCGACTGCAAGGCGACCATCAACGCGAACTACAAGGCCGAGCGCGTCACCAAGCCCAATCAGCCGGGCCAGTCCGACCAGATCGGCGAGCCGCACGGCCTCGTCGTCGCGGGGGACGGCCGGGTGCTGTACATCGGCCGGGGCGGCGGCGACAACAGCGCGCCCGTGGTCACCGACTGGAACGACCCGGAGATCGGCAAGGGCCAGGGCCAGATCCATGTCTACGACCCGGCCACCGGCAAGGTGACGCTCGCGGGCGCCCTGACCGTCTTCGGCAACAAGGGCGGCGGCGATGAGCTGATCAAGAACGAGGAGGGGCTGCTCGGCATCGAGCTGGACCCGGACTTCCTCACCAACGGCTGGGTGTATCTGCACTACACCCCGCACTCCCGGATCAACCGGGACACCCAGATGGCCGAGCGCCGCGTCTCCCGGTTCACCCTGGACCTGAAGACCAACAAGCTGGACCTGGGCTCGGAGAAGGTCCTGCTCTCCTGGCCGGTCCAGATCCACAGCTGCTGCCACGCGGGCGGCGGGATGAGCTGGGACTCCAAGGGCAACCTCTACATCGCCACCGGGGACAACAACTCCTCCCAGTTCAGCGACGGCTACTCCGGCAACAACCCACAGCCGAACTACAAGGGCGTCTCCTTCGCCGACGCCCGCCGCACCGCGGGCAACACCCACAACCTCAACGGCAAGATCCTGCGGATCCACCCCGAGGACGACGGCACCTACACCCTCCCCGAGGGCAATCTCTTCACCGGCAAGGAGCCCGACGAGGGCGGGGGCAAGACCCGTGGCGAGATCTATGTGATGGGGGTGCGCAACCCGGCCCGGATCTTCGTGGACCAGAAGACCGACATCCTCTACGCGGGCTGGGTCGGCCCGGACGCGGGCGAGCCCAGCACCACCTGGGGCCCGGCCAAGTACGACACCTTCGCCGCCATCACCAAGGCGGGCAACCACGGCTGGCCGTTCTGCATGGGCAACAAGCAGCCCTACCGGGACCGCAATCTGCCCGACCCCAGCAAGCCGCTGGGCTGGTACGACTGCGACCACCCCAAGAACGAGTCACCCAACAACGACGGTCTGGTGAACCTGCCGCCCATCACCGCGAACACCATCTGGTACTCGCCCCAGGGCGGCGCCCCCGACTACCCGCGGGACGCGAACGGCATCCCCAGCTACAAGACGTCGGAGGCCACGTACCTGCTGCCGTGGCTCAAGGGCGGCGGCCAGGCCACCATGAACGGCCCGGTCTACCGGTACGACGCCACCAGTGACAGCACCACCAAATGGCCCCAGTACTGGGACGGCAAGTGGTTCGTCGGCGACTTCTACGACGGCGACCAGCCCCGCCACGCGGTGCTGACCGACCCCAAGACCGTCGGCAAGGGCGGACTGCCGGTGCACGCCGAATCCCTCAAGAAGATCATCCCGGTGGGCGCCGACGGCATCCGCAACCTCATGGACTGGAAGTTCGCCCCGGACGGCTCGCTCTACGTCCTCGACTACGGGCGCGGCTTCTTCACCTCCGACTCCAAGTCGGCGCTGTGGCACATCACGTACACCGGCGGCGAGCCCACTCCGCTCGCCCAGGATCTGGCCAGGAAGGCGGAGTGACCGTGAAACGAAGGCGCCCCAAACCCATCAGACCCTGGCTGCCCCTGCTCGCCGCGCTGCTCATGGTCCTCGGGCTGAGCTCGGCGACGGCGACGGTGGCCTACGGACAGGACGACACCCGGCAGGCCGTCCAGCAGACCCTCACCTGGACCGCGGGTGACGACATCACCAAGTACTCCTCGGCGCCCACCACGGCGGTCGCCGGGAAGGCCACCATCGTCTTCGAGAACAGCACGGCCACCGGCAACACGATGGGGATGCCGCACACCCTGACCTTCGATGTCTCCGACCCGGAGTACAACAACGACGTCCCGCTGAACATCCTCGCCAACCCCTCGGACGACAGCGGCGGCAAGCACACCGCCGAGGTCACCCTCAGCCCCGGCCGCTACCGCTACCACTGCACCATCCCCGGCCACGGCCAGATGCAGGGCATCCTGGTGGTCACCGACGGCGGCGGGGGCGAGGACACCACCGCGCCCGAGGTCTCGGCGAAGGTCGAGGGCGAGAAGAACACGGACGGCGCGTACATCGGGATGGCCACCGTCAGCGTGTCCGCCACCGACGAGGGCTCGGGCGTGGACCGGATCGAGTTCGCCGAAGGCGACGGGGCGTTCCAGCCGTACACCGCCCCGGTGATGGTCCACCAGGTCGGGCAGCACACCATCCGCTACCGGGCCGTGGACAAGGCGGGGAACGTGTCGGAGGTGAAGTCGGTGGACTTTACCGTGGTGGCGCCGCCGACGGACGACTCCACCCCGCCGGAGACCTCCGCCACCGTCTCCGGTGAGAAGGACCCGTCCGGTGCGTACATCGGCATGGCCACCGTGACCATCACCGCCTCCGACACCGGATCCGGGGTCAACCGGATCGACTACGCCCTGGGCCAGGGGGAGTTCCAGCCCTACACCGGTCCGGTGATGGTCCATGACGCGGGCGCGCACACGGTGCGCTTCCGGGCGGCGGACAAGGCGGGCAATGTGTCGGCGGTGAAGTCGGTGGACTTCCGCGTCGTGGTCCCGCCCGCCGAGGACACCCTGCCCCCGGTGACCTCCGCGCAGGTCGACGGCACCAAGAACTCCGACGGCGCCTATGTGGGCAGCGCCAAGGTCACGCTCACCGCCGCCGACGACGACTCCGGAGTGGAGAAGGTCGAGTACTCCCTGGACAGCGGCCCGTACCTCGCCTACACCACCCCCGTGGTGGTGGACCGGGTGGGCCGCCACACCGTGGCGTACCGCGCCACCGACAAGGCGGGCAACACCTCCGGGGCCCGGCAGATCGCGTTCACCGTGGCCGAGGGCGGCGGGGTGCCCGCACCCGCGTGTCCGGAGTGGGACGAGCGCCTCACGGTGATCGTCGGCACGGTGGACACCGGCGTCCCCAACCGCATCACCCGCAGCCGCTGCACCATCAATGAGCTGATCGAGGACGAGAAGGACTGGTCCTCCCACGCCCTCTTCCTCAAGCACGTCACCGCCGTCACCGACAAGCTGCTCGCCGACGGCGTCATCGACCAGCGCGAGTACCGGGCGATCAACAAGGCGGCCAGGCAGTCCGGGATCGGCAAGCCCGGTCAGGGCGAGGGCTACCGCCCGCTGTTCGACGGCACCAAGAAGTCCTTCGACAAGTGGCAGCACGTGGGCGGCGGGGCCTTCGGTCTCAACGACGACGGCAGCATGACCAGCGACACCTCGGTCGAGGGCATGGGCATGCTGTGGTTCCCGCAGCGGACGTACGACGACTTCTCGCTGAAGCTCCAGTTCCGCGATGACGCACCCGGGACGGGCAATGCCAACGGGGGTGTCTTCGTGCGCTTCCCGTACGTCCATGACCACCCCGAGGAGTCCCGCCCGGAGTGGGTCGCCATCAAGTACGGGCACGAGGTGCAGATCCTCGACCGCCCGGACGGCGATATGTACAAGACCGGATCGATCTACGGTTTCGACCGGGTCGGGCTGGCCGGGGCGGGGGTCACCCCCAAGGGCAGCTGGAACGACTACGAGATCCGGGTGGTCGGTCAGCACTTCTCGATCTACCGCAACGGTGTGCTGCTCAATGAGTTCGAGAACACCGGTGGCCAGGAGTTCACCCCGCCGCGCGCGGACGACCCCGGCACGGACGGCCGTCGGTACTCCTCCGGGTACATCGGTCTCCAGGTCCACAGCACCGATGATGTGATCTCGTACCGCGACATCCGCATCAAGGAGCTGTAGGAACGCCTCGTACGGCATGAGGAACGGCGCGAGGGTGAGTGGCCGCCGGAGCACCCCAGTCCCCGGCGGCCACGGACCACGGGCCCTGACGTTACCTCAGGTAACACTCATCGGTAACCCCTGTGCTCCAGACCTGCCAAACCCCCGCTCCCGGCTTGCGGAAGCGAGGGTTTCACGCGGGGGTTTGACGTATCGTCAGGAGGCTGGGGCGGTCAGGACGCCAGGGTGTCCAGAATCCCCTGCCCGTACTTCACCAGCTTGTTCTCGCCGACCCCGCTCACCGTGCCGAGCTCCTCGAGGGTGGCCGGGGCGCGGGTGGCGATCTCGCGCAGGGTGGCGTCGTGGAAGACCACATACGCGGGGACGCCCTGCTCCTTCGCGGTCGCCGCCCGCCAGGCGCGCAGCCGCTCGAAGACCGGCACGGCCTCCTCCGGCAGATCCACCGGGGCCTTCTTGGCCTTCCCCGAGGCCCCCGGCTTCGCCTTCGCGGTGCGCGGTGCCTTCTCCGGCTCGCGCCGCAGCCTGACCTCGCGCTGCCGGCCCAGCACCTCCGCGCTCGCGTCGGTGAGCACCAGCGTGCCGTAGTCCCCCTCGACGCCGAGCAGCCCCTGGGCCAGCAACTGCCGTACCACACCGCGCCATTCGGCCTCGCGCAGCTCGGTGCCGATGCCGAACACCGACAGCGCGTCATGGTCGAACTGGATGACCTTGGCCGTCTTCTTGCCGAGCAGGATGTCGATGATCTGCCCCGCGCCGAACTTCTGGTTGCGCTCCCGCTTGAGCCGCACCACCGTGGACAGCAGCTTCTGCGCGGGGATGGTGCCGTCCCAGGACTCCGGGGGCGTGAGGCAGGTGTCGCAGTTGCCGCAGGGGGCGGACTTCTGGCCGAAGTACGCCAGCAGCCCCACCCGGCGGCACTCCACCGTCTCGCACAGCGCCAGCATCGCGTCGAGATGGGCGCCGAGGCGGCGCCGATGGGTGTCGTCGCCCTCGGAGGTGTCGATCATCTTCCGCTGCTGGATCACGTCCTGGAGCCCGTACGCCAGCCATGCGGTGGAGGGCTGTCCATCACGCCCGGCCCGGCCCGTCTCCTGGTAGTAGCCCTCCACGGACTTGGGCAGGTCCAGATGGGCCACGAACCGCACATCGGGCTTGTCGATCCCCATGCCGAACGCGATCGTGGCCACCACGACCAGACCGTCCTCGCGCAGGAAGCGCGCCTGGTGCTCGGCGCGGACCCGCGCGTCCAGCCCCGCGTGGTACGGCACCGCGTCGATGCCCTGGGCCACCAGGAACTCGGCCGTCTTCTCCACCGAGGAGCGGGACAGGCAGTAGACGATCCCCGCCTCGCCCGCGTGCTCGGTGCGCAACAGCTCCAGCAGCTGCTTCTTCGGCTCGTTCTTGGGGGCGATCCGGTACTGGATGTTCGGGCGGTCGAAGCTGGCCACGAAGTGCAGCGCGTCCTGGAGCTTCAGCCGGGACGCGATCTCGGCGTGGGTGGCCTCGGTGGCGGTCGCGGTCAGCGCGATCCGGGGCACGGTGGGCCAGCGCTCGTGCAGCTCGGACAGGGCCAGATAGTCCGGCCGGAAGTCGTGCCCCCACTGCGCCACGCAGTGCGCCTCGTCGATGGCGAACAACGAGATCTGGCCCCGGTCCAGCAGCCGCAGCGTGGACTCGACCCGCAGCCGCTCCGGGGCGAGATAGAGCAGATCCAGCTCGCCCGCCAGGAATTCGGCCTCGACCATCCGCCGCTCGTCCAGGTCCTGGGTGGAGTTGAGGAACCCGGCCCGCACCCCGAGGTTCCGCAACGCGTCGACCTGGTCCTGCATCAGCGCGATCAGCGGGGAGACGACGACGCCGACGCCCTTCCGCACCAGCGCCGGGATCTGGTAGCACAGCGATTTGCCACCGCCGGTCGGCATGAGGACGAGGGCGTCACCACCGGCCACCACATGGTCGATGATCTCCTGCTGCCCTCCCCGGAACGAGTCGTAGCCGAAGACGCGGTGCAGAACGCCGAGCGCCTCGCTCGTCTCGGGGCCGGGCGCGTCGCTCATGTCGGGGCCGGTGTCGGGGAGAGCCATCCGGCGATTCTAGGGTGCCGGAAGGTACGCGTGGTGACCGCCTGTGGACAACCGGCCGGATGAGAGAAGGTGTGGGGACGCAGTGGCCGATGAGCGGGCGGACATGCCATGCTCATGCCCACTTGCTCCGTCCATCCTTTCCCCACGAGGAGGCCGATCGTGAGATCCAGCACGTTCGTACGTGCCTTACCCGCCGCGGTGACGGCGGTGCTCGCCCTGACGGCCGGACAGGCCGTGGCCGCCCCCGCCTCCGCCGCCCCGGCGGAGCACACCGCCGCCGCGCGGACGGTGACGTACGACGCCAGCGGGGCCGCCGAGTTCAAGGACGCCGTGGCCAAGGGCGCGGCGATCTGGAACGAGAGCGTGGTCAACGTCCAGCTGAAGCCGGCCACGTCCGGGCAGCGGGCCAACGTCCGCATCATCGCGGACAACGGCTGGCCCCGCACCCTCTCGACCGGTCTGGGCAGCGGCACGATCTACTTCGGCCGCCAGGCCGTCGACGAGGGCTACAACACGGTGCGGATCTCCTCGCACGAGCTCGGCCACATCCTCGGTCTGCCGGACATGAAGCCGGGCCCGTGCTCGAGCCTGATGTCCGGCTCCACCGCCGGGGTCTCCTGCACCAACCCCTACCCGAACGCCGCCGAGAAGGCCGAGGTCGAGGACAGCTTCGGCCTCGTGGGCGCGGGTGCCACGGCCGCGGCCGCACCGCGGATGTACCGGGACTGACGTACCGGGACCGACCGGAGTGGGCCGGGTGCGCCGGAACCGACCCGAGCGGGCCGGGAGCCAGGCTCCCGGCCCCTCACCCCGGAACCGCCACCGCCGCCGAGGTGGTGCGCCGTCAGACGGTGATCACCTCGGTGTCGGGCAGCGCCCGGAAGGGGCCCAGCTGGTCATCGGTGGCGCCGCTGTCGGTGACCAGCGTCCACGGCCGGTCCAGCGGGGCCCAGGCGGTGAACGGGGACTGGCCCAGTTTGCTGCTGTCGGCCAGGACGTACACCTCCTTGCCGCGGTCGGCCATCATCTCCTTGAGCGAGGTCTGCTGGAGGCTCGCCTCGCAGATCCCCAGCCGCGCGTCCAGCCCGTCGGCGCCGAGGAAGACCTTGTCCGCGGTCAGCCGGGACAGGGTCAGCTCGGCGAGCGGCCCGACGAACCCCTGGCTGACGTGGCGCAGCGTCCCGGCGAGGGTGATCAGCTCGACGCCGTCCGCCTCGGCCAGCTCGCGCAGCGCGGTGAGCCCGCAGGTGATCACGGTCAGATCGCCGCGGGCGCGCAGATGGTGGGCGAGCCGTCCGGTGGTGGTGCCGGCGTCGAGGATGACGGTGTCGCCCGGCACGATCCGCGCGGCCGCCCAGCGCCCTATGCGGTCCTTCTCGGCGACCGCGAGCCCGCTGCGCTGCCCGAGGGTGGGCTCGGCGGTGTGACCGGCGCTCATCGCGCCGCCGTAGGTGCGGGCGATGGCGCCCTGTTCGGTGAGGAGCGCGAGATCCCGGCGGATGGTGGAGGGCGTCACCTCCAGCGAGCGGGCCAGCTCCTCCACGACGACCGTGCCATCGGTCTGGATCATTCGGGCGATCAGTTCCCGGCGGTCCCCGGCGCGCAGCCGCCTGCGCTCCTCCGCCCCGGCCTCCTGACGCATCGCGCCCCCCATCTTCCGTCACTCCGCGCGACTCTGCGCAGCCCTGAGCAACCCTATCAGTCTGCGCATTTCGCGCTGATCCATCGCGGAAACCGCGCAGTTGCTTGCGTGTTACGTGCAATCGTGCGAGCGTTCCGCTCATAACGCGCATGGAGTGAAGAGGGCGCACCACTCGCCGAAGGAGAGAAGCCGACAGCATGAACACTTCCCCCGCCGACTTCGCGGCCCGGCTGCGCGCACGCCGGCGAATCATCGGCTACTGGGTCGTCCTCGACAATCCCGTCGGCACCGAGCGCCTGGCCGGGCTCGGCTACGACTACATCTGCGTCGACGCCCAGCACGGCCTCCTCGACTACAAGGGCACCCTCGCCGCGATGACCGCCATCGACGCCCGCGGCACCGCCGCCGGTATGGTGCGCGTCCCGGGCAATGACGGCTTCTGGATCGGCCAGGCCCTCGACGCCGGCGCCCGTGGCGTGATCGTTCCGCTGGTCAACACCGCCGAGGAGGCGGCCGCCGCGGTGAGCTACTGCCGCTACCCCCCGCTCGGGATCCGCTCCTACGGCCCGATGCGCTCGGGTCTGCGCGTCGGCCCCGCCCCGGACGAGTCCAACCGGCAAGTGGCCTGCGTCGTGATGATCGAGACGGCCCAGGCGCTGGCCAACACCACGGAGATCTGCGCCACGGACGGGCTCGACGGCGTCTACATCGGCCCGTCCGACCTCACCATCGCGCTCGGCGGCCGCACCTCGACGGACACCGCGGTGGCGGAGCGGTTCGACGCGGCGCTGGCGAAGGTCGCCGAGGAGGCACGGACCGCGGGCATCGCCGCCGGTATCCACTGCCCCGACGGGGCGACGGCCGGCAAGCGCCTGGCCCAGGGCTTCACCTTCGCCACGGTCAGCAGCGACCTGGCCCACCTGGAGCAGGCGGCGGCCGCGCATCTGCGCGACGCGGCCGGCTGAGCGCGCTCTCCCGGGCACCCTCCCGGGTCAGCTCTCCACGCGCAGCGGCGGGTCCGTCAGGCCCCGGCCCCTCGGCAGCAGCACCGTCCGCAGGGCGACCCCGGGGGACAGCAGCCGGGACGGCCCCGCCGCCAGATAGGTGACATCGCGGAACGCCGCGCCGACCACCCGGTCGATCGCCGCCCGGTCCGCCAGCCGCCCGAAGTACCAGCTCCGCAGCCGCTCGGCCGCCCTCGGTGGCGTGGCGTCCGCGTCCGTGACGTACGGGCGGTCCGCGCCGACGGCGGTCAGCCAGGCGGTGTCGCCCGCCCGGGCCACGGCGCGCTGCGCCGCGGCCGCGAAACCGGGCCGCAGTCCCCCCTCGGCCAGGCAGCGGCGCAGGGCCAGCCCGCTGAGGGCGGCCACCGCCATGCCCTGGCCGTAGATCGGGTTGAAGGTGCAGGCGGCGTCCGAGACCGCGAGGAACCCCTCGGGCACCCCGCCCGGGGCGTCGTAGTGGCGGCGGCGGTTGGAGGTGTCGCGGAACCCGTACGGCGGGGACACCGGCTCACAGGTCAGCAGGTGTTCGTACAGCGCGGGCTCGCCCAGGGACTTGACGAAGCCGGGCACCTCCGAGCTCTCGGTCGGCGGATGGTGACCGCGCACCCCGCCGAGCGTCAGCAGCCAGGTGCCGCCCTCGACCGGGGACCACGCCGCGCCGCGCGGACAGTCCGGGCGCGGCTGGATGACCATCACCATGTCCAGCGGCTCGGCGGGCCGGAACTCCTGCGTGCAGTAGCCGATCCCGGCGTCGACGACCTCCTCGCGCGGCGCCGGAGCGCCCAGCTCCGCCAGCCACTTGAGGGCGCGCGAGCCGCGCCCCGAGGCGTCGATGACCAGATCGGCGGGTAACTCCCGCTCGGCGCGCCCGGCGTCCCGCGCCCGCACCCGTACGCCGGTCACCTGGTCCGCGCCGCCGAGCAGCCCGACGGCCTCGGTGCCCTGGAGCACCTCCACCCGGGTCCCGGACCCCTCGGCCTCGGCGAGCACCCGCGCCCGTACGGTGGCGTCGAACAGCGCCCGGGTGCAGCTGGTGGTGGCGTGTCTGCCCTCGTGGAAGCGGCGCTGCCAGCCGTTGCCGCCCTTGGTGATCACATCGCGCGGCGCCTCCAGGCGGTGCGCGCCCGCCGCCTCCAACTCGCCGTTCAGCCCGGGGAACAGCTCCTCCAGGGCGCGCCGCCCGCCGCTGAGGAAGACATGCAGATGGCGGCCCTGGGGCACGCCCTTGCGGAAGGCCGGGCGGTCCGGGTAGCGGTCGCGCTCCACCAGGGTGACCGTGTCGACGTGGCCGAGGAGCGCGCCCGCCGCCAGCGTGCCCGCGAGACCCCCGCCCACCACCACCGCGTCGCCCTTGCCCATGTGCCCGCCCCTCCCGCCGACCGTGATCGATAACGGCCCAAGCCTGGTGCCCCGGGCTTGGGCCGTCAACCACACACGGTTATGGGACGACCACGATCTTCCGGCCCACTCCCGCCTTGAACTGGTCGAGTGCCTTGGGGTACTCCTCCAGCGGCATCCGGTGGCTGATGAAGATCTTCGGGTCCAGCACCCCGCTCGCGAACAGCCCGGCGGCACGCTCATAGCTGTGCAGCACGGCCATCGAGCCGGTGATGGTGATCTCCTGGTTGTAGATCTTGTACGGCTCGATGGTGGCCCGCGTCGCGTAGTCGGAGACACCGAACTGCAGGAACGTTCCGGCCTTGGCCACCCGGCCCAGGCCGTCCTGAATGGCGGCCTGGTTGCCGGTGGCGTCGATGACCACGTCCCAGCCCCGCGGCTGGTCCAGCTCGTCCGCCGAGGCGGCGGACCGGGAGCAGCCGAGGGTGGTGGCGGTGGACAGCCGATCGGGGTTGACATCGAGCATGTCCACGCTGGTGGCGCCGGTCCGCTTGGCCAGCTCCAGCATCATCAGCCCCATGGTGCCGGAGCCGTAGATGAGCACCTCGGCGCCCAGGTTGCCGTTGAGCACGTCATAGCCGCGCACCGCGCAGGACAGCGGCTCGATCAGGGCCGCGTCGGCCACGTCCACCTGCTCGGGCAGCTTGACGCAGTTGGCCACCGGGGCCACCGCGAACTCGGCGGCCCCGCCGGGGACGCTGACCCCGATCGCGTTCCAGTTGTCGCACAGGTTGCCCCGGCCGATCCGGCAGTAGCGGCACTCGTGGCAGTGCAGCGAGGGGTCCACGGCGACCCGGTCGCCCACCGCCACCTCGGTGACATCGCTGCCGAGACCGACGACCACACCGGCGAACTCATGCCCGGGGACGATCGGCAGCGTGGGCGCGAACTCCCCCTGGAGGATGTGCAGATCGGTGCCGCACAGCCCGCAGGCCGCCACGTCCACCACGACCTCGCGGGGGCCCGGGGTGGGGTCCGCGACGGTGGTGACGGCGACCTTCCCGGGGGCTTCGATGACTGCGGCCCTCATTTGACTGCTCCTAGCGACAGGCCCTGGACCAGCTTGTCCTGGGCGGCGAAACCGGCGGCCAGCACCGGCAGGGAAATGACGACCGACGCGGCGCACACCTTGGCCAGGAACAGCCCCTGGCTGGTCACGAAGGTCGTCAGGAACGCCGGGGCGGTCTGGGCGACCACACCGGTGAGCACTTGGGCGAAGAGCATCTCGTTCCAGCTGAAGATGAAGCAGATCAGCGAGGTGGCGGCGATGCCCGGGCCCGCGATCGGGGCCACGACCCGCCACAGGATGGTGGGCAGCCGCGCCCCGTCCATCTGGGCGGCCTCGATGATCGATACCGGGATGTCGGCGAGGAAGGACTGCATCATCCACACCGCGATCGGCAGGTTCATCGAGGTGTAGAGGATGACCAACAGCCAGACGTTGTCCAGGAAGTTGATGTCCCGGGCGAACAGGAACACCGGCAGCAGTCCGGCCACCACCGGCAGCATCTTCGTGGACAGGAAGAAGAACATCACATCCGTCCACTTGCGCACCGGCCGGATCGACAGCGCGAACGCCGCCGGTAGCGCCAGCAGCAGCACGAAGCAGGTGGAGAAGAGGGAGGTGCCCACCGAGTTGAGCAGCGCGGGCCAGGGACTCGCCCCGCCGCCCACGCCGAAGAAGTCCTTGTACCCGTCGAGGGTCAGCGGCGCGGCCAGCGACGGCGGGTTGGTGGCGGCGTCGGCCTCGGAGTGGAACGAGGTCAGCAGCATCCACAGCACGGGCAGTACGAAGACGATGCCGACGAACCAGGCCAGCACGCCGAGCGCGGCACCGCGCCGCTTGGCCCGGCGGGTGGCCTCCGGAACGGATGTGATGGTCACCGGGGTGCTCACGGCGGTCATGCGCGGGACGCCTCCTCACGGAAGAGGGACGACACCACGCGCAGCGCGAAGGTGGCGATGATGATCGTGCCGATCACCACCACGACTCCCGCGGCCGATGCCAGCCCGTACTCGTGGGCGTTGTAGAAGGTTTCGTAGATGGTGTAGGGGAGGTTGGCGGTGTCCAGGCCACCGCGGGTCATGGTGAAGACGGCGTCGAAGTTCTGCACGATGTAGATGGACCCCAGCAGGGTGCCGAGCTCCAGATAGCGGCGCAGATGCGGAAGCGTCAGAAAGCGGAAGATCTGCCAGTTGCCGGCCCCGTCCAGCCGGGCCGCCTCGACCATGTCCAGCGGCTTGCTCTGCAGCCCGGCCAGCAGGATGAGCATCATGAACGGCGTCCACTGCCAGATCAGCGACGCCTCCACCGCGATCAGCGGCGTATCGGTGAGCCACTCCGGCTGGGGTCCGCCCAGCCAGTTGAGCACGCCGTTGAACAGGCCGTACTCGGGGTTGTACAGCGCGTGCTTCCACAGCAGCGCCGAGGCCACCGGCACCAGCAGGAACGGGGCGATGAGCATGGTGCGCACCAGGCCCCGGCCGCGGAACTTGCGGTCCAGCAGCAGTGCCAGCAGCAGCCCCAGCACCACGCTGACGATCACCACGGAGGCGGTCAGCAGCACGGTGGTGACGATGGACTCGCGCAGCGACGCGTCGCTGAGCACCGTCTTGTAGTTCTCCAGCCCCGCGAACGCACGGCGGTCGGGCCGGAACGAGTTCCAGTCGAAGAGCGAGATCACCAGCGTGGCCACGAACGGAAGCTGGGTGACCACGATCAGGAAGATCAGCGCGGGCAGCAGCGGTGCCCGGGTGGCCCACTCCCGGGCCCGGTTCCGGGACGCCACGGGGCGCCCCGCGGAGGCGGGGGCCGCGGTCGGTGGCCGCTGGCCGCTCACGGGTACTGCCGTCGTCGGATTACTCATCGGTACTCCTCGCCGACCTTCTCGGCCAGCTTCTGCGAATTCTTCAATGCCGTATCGACGGACTGCTTTCCGGCGATGGCGGCGCTGATCTCCTGGGCGACCTTGGTGCCGAGATCGGCGAATTCGGGTATGTCGACGAACTGGATGCCGATGGTCGGCCGCGGCTGCACTCCCGGATCACGCGGCTTGGCGCTGAGGATCGCCTTGCGGGTCTCCTCCGAGAAGCTGCCGGCGGTCTCGCGGTACTCCGGAGAGGTGTAGGTGGACGACCGCTTTCCCGCGGGCACGTTGGCCCAGCCGAAGGTCTTGCCCACCAGGGCCTCGTACTTCTTGCTGGATGCCCAGGAGATGAACTTCCACGCGTTGTCGGGGTGGCGCGATGCCTTCTGGACGCCCCATGCCCAGGTGTAGAGCCAGCCCGAGCTCTCGGTCTTCTCCACCGGCGCCTGGACATATCCGATCTTGCCCTTGACCGGGGACTTGCTCGCCTCCAGCGACCCGGCGGCCGAGGTGGCGTCGTACCACATGGCGCTCTTGCCCTGGGTGAGGTTGTTCAGGCACTCGGCGAAGCCCGACTGGGCCGCACCGGCCTCACCGTGCTTGCGCACCAGGTCGACATAGAACTTGGTCGCCTTGGTGAATTCCGGCGAGTCCAGCCGCGCCTTCCAGTCCTTGGTGAACCAGGTGCCGCCGAAGGTGTTGACCACCGTGGTCAGCGGCGCCATCAGCTCACCCCAGCCGGGCAGTCCGCGCAGGCAGATGCCGTTCATCCCCTTGCGGGCGCCGTCCACCTTGGCCGCGATGTCCGCGACCTGCTGCCAGGTGGGCCGCTCGGGCATCTTCAGCTTCTTCTCGGCGAGGACGTCCTTGCGGTACATCAGGAACGACGACTCACCGTAGAAGGGCTCGGCGTAGAGCTTGCCGTCCTCGGCGGTCAGCGACTGCCGCATCGAGGGGAGGACGTCCTTCTGGTCGAATGCCTTGTCCTTGGCGGCGTAGCCGTCGAGCGGCATCAGCCAGCCGTTCTTCGCGTAGAACGGCACCTCGAAATTGCTGATGGTGGCCACGTCGTACTGGCGCGCCTGATTGGCGAAGTCCTGACTGATCTTGTCGCGGACCTCGTTCTCGGGCATCATCGTGAATTTGACCGTGATGCCCGTTTCCTTGGTGAAATACTTCTTGGTGAGCTTCTGCAGGTCCACCATCTGGGGGTTGTTCACCATCAGGACATTGATGGTCTTGTCGCCTGAGCTGCCGCCCCCCATACCGGCGCAACCGGTCAGGAGCGCGCCCGCGGTCAGGGCCACCACCGGTATCCGGGCAGCACGAAGAGTCAGGACTGGCATCACGGATCCAATCGAAGGGACGTGGGGAAGGAAAACAGTGGGGGAAGGGCGTCAGACCCTGACGATCTGGGGGCCCAGCAGCGAATAGCGGTGTGCCTCGGTCAGCGGCAGACCCGTATCGGTCACGATCGTTTCGAAGTCCGAGACATCCGCGAACCGGCAGAAGCTGACGGCTCCGAATTTGGTGTGCACCCCGGAGAAGATCTTCCGCCGGGACACCCGCACCACCTGCGCCTTGACCTCGCTGACCGCCGGATCCGGGGTGGTCAGGCCGTACTGGCGGGAGATGCCGTTGGCGCCGATGAACGCCAGGTCGATGACGAAGCCCGAGAGCATATGCGTCGCCCAGTGGTCGACGGTGGCCATCGTGCCCCCGCGCACCCGGCCGCCGAGGAGCAGCACGGTGGTGTTGTCACGGGTGGCGAGGCCGGTGGCGGTCGTGAGGGAAGCGGTGATCACGGTGAGCGGCCGGTCCCTGGGCAGGGCCTCCGCGATCAACTGCGGGGTGAATCCCTCGTCGATGAAGACCGTCTCGGCATCGCCCAGCAGATCGGCGGCCGCGGTCGCGATCCGCGACTTCTCCGGTACGTGCATGGTGGTGCGGAAGGCGAGGGTGGTCTCGAAACCGGCGCTCTCCACGGGGTAGGCGCCGCCATGGGTACGCCGCACCAGCCCGTGCTGTTCCAGGACCCGCAGGTCGCGGCGCACCGTCTCCTTGGACACCCCGAGGTCGGCGGCGAGTTTGCCGACGTCGACGACGCCGGCACGGCGAGCCGTGTCGAGGATCTCCCGACGGCGTTCCTCCGCGTCCACGCCGCACCTCCTGCCTAGGTCTTTCGGCTTGCGTGGCAGTTTTACAAGCGTGCAACAGGGGAAGCCAGCCTTGGCACCACAGAGATCGTGACCGTATGCGCCCGTTTCACAACCGTTATAAGAGCAGTTCGGAGCGGGTGAGGCAACGGACGGTGAGGAACTCGGCTGCCTGGTTGTCCACCCGGCGGGCCCGTTTCCCGCCCGTTTACCGAAAGAGGGCGTGAACGGAGCCCGTCCGGGCGGGTTCACATACTGGGGAATGCCCGAACGGACATGTGCTATAGGGCCCCGGAGGCGTCGAGAATCCGGCCCGCGACCTTGACCGAGTCCACCAGCGGGTGGAGCGCCAGGGCCCGCAGGGCCGCACCGCGGGCGATGCCCGAATCGCTGCCCGCTTCGGTCGTGGCCGCCTCGATGGCCGAGCGCTCCACCGCCTTGATCGACAGCATCAGACCGAGCTGGTCCGGCGCCACCGCGCCGGTCGCCAGCGGCCGCGCCCCGCCCGCGTCCACCAGACAGGGCACCTCCACCACGGCGTCCTCGTCAAGACCGGGCACGGCCGTCCGGTTGCGCACGTTGAGGATCAGCGTGGCGCGCTCATCGCGGGCGATCGCCCGCATGATGGCCAGCGCGATCCGGTCGTAGCCGCCGCCGTCCAGATCGCAGGAGTCGCGCTCCCAGCCGCCGGTGGCCTCGCGGCTCTCGGCCATGTACGTGGCCTCACGCTCCAGCCGGGTGCGCTCCCACTCCCTGAGTGCCCCGGGCGCCCCGGAGCCCGCCGTCTCGTAGAACCGGGCCTGCTGGTCGCGGAGGAACTCGCCACGAGTGGCCGGGGCCTGCCGGATCGAGGCCACCGCCTCCCGGTTGAAGTAGTAGTAGTGCAGATACTCGTTCGGCAGCGCGCCCAGCGCCCGCAGCCACTCGGCGCCGAAGAGCTTGCCCTCCTCGAACGACTCCAGGGCGCCGGTGTCGCCGAGCAGCTCCGGCAGCCGGTCCCGGCCGTCCACCACCACCCGGCGCAGCCAGCCCAGGTGGTTCAGGCCCACATAGTCGTACGTGGCCCGGTCCGGGTCGGCGCCGACCGCCCGCGCGGCGCGGCGGCACAGGCCGACCGGGGAGTCGCAGATGCCGATCACCCGGTCGCCGAGCACCCGCTGCATCGCCTCGGTGACCATGCCCGCCGGGTTGGTGAAGTTGATGACCCAGGCGTCCGGGGCCACGGTGGCGATCCGCTCGGCGATCCGCAGCGCCACCGGCAGGGTGCGCAGCCCGTAGAGCACGCCGCCCGCGCCGACGGTCTCCTGCCCCAGCACCCCCTCGCCGAGCGGAATCCGCTCGTCGTTCGCCCGGCCCTCCAGACCGCCGACGCGGATGGCCGAGAAGACGAAGTCGGCGTCGCGCAGCGCCTGGTCGAGATCGGTGGTGGCGCGGACCGCGGGGGCGGTGGGGCGGCCCGTGGCCTGTTCGGCCAGGACCGCGCGGATCGCGTCCAGCCGGCGCCGGTCGGTGTCGTACAGCACCAGTTCGGTGCAGCGCCCCGCCCGGTCCCCGGTGTCATCGAGCAGCGCCCGGTACACCAGGGGCATACGGAACCCTCCGCCGCCCAGCACGGTCAGCCTCATACGGTCACTACCTCCACATCGCCCTCGCGGAACACGGCGAGCGTCGCCGGGTCGGACGTCTTGTTGGTGATCAGGGTGTCGATGCCCTCCGGTCCGCAGATCCGGGCGAGGCCGGTGTCACCGGGGAACTTGCCCGCGGTGACCAGCAGCACCACCTCCCGGGCCGCGCCGAGCATGGCCCGTTTGACCGGCACCTCCACATGGGTGCTGTCCAGCACGCTGCCGTCGGGGAGCACCCCGCTGGCGCCGAGGAAGAGCCGGCCGACCCGCAGCTGGCGGATATTGGACTCGGTGAGGAAGCCGACCACGGAGCGGTAGTTGGCGCGCACCTGGCCGCCCAGCAGGATCAGGGTCACCCGCGGGTCGTCGCGCAGCTCGTCGTAGACCGCGAGATTGCTGGTCACCACGGTGACCGGACGGCCGCGCAGCAGCTTGGCGAGCTGGAGGGTGGTGGTGCCGATGTCCAGCAGCAGCACATCGCCGTCCGCCACCAGCTCCGCGGCGGCCCGGGCCACGGCCTCCTTGTCGGCCAGGTCGTCGACCGCCACCTCGCTGAACGGGCGCTCCTCGTCCTGCGAGGGTGCCGCCACCGCGCCGCCGTAGACCCGGGTGAGCCGGCCCGCCCGGCCCAGCTCGGTGATGTCCCGCCGGGCCGTGGCCTCGCTGACGCCGAGACGCGTGGCGATCTCCCCGATGGGCAGCACGCCCTCCTCGCCGAGGATGCTCAGCAGCTTCTCGTGGCGGCTCTCTCGCAGCATGGTGGCAACGTACTGCAGATGAGCGAGTGTGCGCGACTCTGATCGACCTCTTGCATTCACCCCAGGTGAGGTGCAAGGTGTCGCTCACGCCAACAGGGTCCTTCCGGCGGATGTCCGTGGGCATGCCGGGCGTCGCGACGCCGCGGAGATCCGTCAGGAGGGCCCTGGGCGCGAACAGGCCATGCCGCACAAGGAAAGGCACGTCGGTGAGCACCACGGCCGGAACCCCCGATCCGATCCAACCGATCCAACCGATCGACCCGCTCGCGGCGCTGCGCGCCACCACGGACCCCGAGCACGACGTCTACCTCACCGGCACCGTGTTCCTGGACATCATCTTCACCGGGCTCGACCACGCCCCCGTCCGCGGCACCGAGTCATGGGCGCGCGGCATGGGATCGAGCCCCGGCGGCATCGCCAACATGGCCACCGCCCTGGCCCGGCTCGGCCTGCACACCACGCTCGCCGCCGCCTTCGGCACCGATGTCTACGGCGACTACTGCTGGGAGAGCCTCGCCCTCGGCGAGGGCGTGGACCTCACCCCGTCCCGCCGCGTCCCCGGCTGGCACTCCCCGGTCACCGTCTCCATGGCGTACGAGGGCGAGCGCACCATGGTCACCCATGAGCACCCGGCCCCGCCGCCCGCCGTCCGCGGCGCGCCGCCCCGCTCCCGCGCCTGTGTGGCCACCTTCGAACCGGGGCGCCAGGACGACTGGGTGCGCCGGGCGCAGACCCAGGGAGCCAAGATCTTCGCCGATGTGGGCTGGGACGAAACCGGCCGCTGGGACCCCGCCGCGCTCCCCGATCTGCCCTACGCCCACGCCTTCCTGCCCAACGCGGCCGAGGCCCAGCGCTACACCCGCACCGACAGCCCCGAGCGGGCGGTGCGCGCCCTGGCGGAGCTGGTGCCGATCGCCGTCGTCACCCGGGGCGCCGAGGGCGCCGTGGCCATCGACTCGATCACCGGGGAGAGGGCGGAGGTGCCCGGGCTGCCCGTGGACGCGCTGGACCCCACCGGGGCGGGCGATGTCTTCGTGGCCGGATTCATGACCGGCACGCTCGCGGGCTGGCCGCTCGCCGACCGGCTCGCCTTCGCCAACCTCACCGCCGCCCTCTCCGTCCAGCACTTCGGCGGCTCCCTGGCCGCGCCCGGCTGGCCGGAGGTGGCCGCCTGGTGGAACCGTGCGCGCCGGGCGGCCGGCGGCGGGGCGGACGCGGCCGGACTCGCCCGCCGCTACGCCTTCCTGGGCGAGCTGATCCCGGACCGGGTGCACGGCTGCCCACGGCTGCGGGCCCTGCCCACCATCGGCTTCCGGGTGCACGACAGTGCCCAACGGTCCTGACGGTCCTGATCACCGCATCGAGGAGAACCCCATGGAACTCGCCCGTACCGGGGCGCGCCGGACCCGTGGCAGAGCCGTCCCGGCCGCGCTCGCCATCGGCGTCGTCCTGCTCGCCGCGGGGTGTGTCCCCGGCACCGACGGCTCGGGGGCCGCCGGTGCCGGGACCGGCGCGGCCACCGCCATACCCGATCCGGCGAAGGCCGGAAAGACCACGCTGACCGTATGGGACCAGGAGATACGCGGCGGGACCAACGGGGAGATACAGCAGCTGAACCGGGAGTTCGAGCGGAAGTACCCCAATGTGCGGATCAAGCGGGTCGCCCGGAGCTTCACCGATCTGAAGACCACCCTGAAGCTGGCCGTCTCCGGCAACAATCCGCCCGATGTCATCCAGGCCAACCAGGGCTACCCGGACATGGTGGCCTTCGTCCGGGCCGGGCTGCTCGCCCCGCTGGACAACTACGCCGGGATCTACGACTGGAACACCCGCTACCCCGCCACCCTGCTGGGCCTCAACCGGGTCTCCGCCGACGGCAACGACTTCGGCAGGGGGCGGCTGTACGGCATCTCCCAGACCGGCGAGTACATCGGCCTCTACTACAACAAGGACCGGCTGAAGCAGGCGGGGCTCCAACCCCCGCGCACCTGGCGCGAGTTCACCGACGGCCTGGCCCGGCTCAAGGACCGCGGCGAGCTGCCGATCCAGTTCGGCAACCTCGACAAGTACCCCGCGATCCACACCTTCGGGGTGCTGCACGACCAGCTCGGCGCCTCCGACGCCCGCGACACCGTCCTCGGCCGCGGCGGCGGCTTCGACAACGCCGCCACCAAGAAGGCCGCGGCCACCCTCGCCGACTGGGCGAAGCGCGGCTATCTGCCCGGCGGCGCCAACGGCCTCGGCTACGACGACGCGGCCAAGAAGTTCGCCTCCGGCGACGGCGCGTACCTGCTGACCGGCACCTGGCAGCTGGCCGACCTGAAGAAGCCCATGGGGGACAAGCTGGGCATCATGCCGCCCCCGCCCGCCAAGGCCGGCGGCGACCCCGTCACCACCGGAGGCCAGGGCCTCGCCTGGTCCATCACCTCCCGCTCCCGCCACCCGGAGGTGGCCGCCGCCTATCTGGACTTCCTCACCAACGCACACGCCGCCGACGTGATGACCCGGCACGGAGTGCTGCCCGCCGTCCCCGCGAAGGCCGCCGCGGGCGTGAGCCCGGACAGCGCCGACGGCCAGATGATCGCCGGGTGGAAGCGGCTGAGCGCCGCCGACGGGCTCGTCCCGTACCTCGACTACTCCACCCCCACCTTCTACGACACCCTCTCGGCCGCCCTCCAGGGCGTGGTCAGCGGCAAGACCTCCCCGGACAGCTTCGCGAGGATCCTGCAGAAGGACTACGGGACCTTCATGAAGAAGCAGCGCGAGCAGCACACTTCGGCGGGGCCCCGATGAGACTCGCCGCCCTGACCGGGGCCTACCGCCGCCGCGCGCCCGGCGAGCCGCGGGCCATCGGCTACCTCTACATCCTGCCCGCGCTGATCCTGTACGCCGTCTTCCTGCTCTACCCCTTCGGGCAGTCGGTGTGGCTGTCCTTCGTGCACTGGGACGGGCTGACGGTCGCCACCCCCGCCGGATTCGACAACTACCGCGCGCTGTTCACCGACGCGAGCCTGCGCGCACCCTTCCTCCACGCGCTGCTGCTGCTCGTCTTCTACGCCGCGCTGCCGGTGGCCATCGGGCTGCTGCTGGCCGCCGTGATGTCCCGGGCCCGGGTCCGGGGGATGACCTTCTTCCGTACGGTGCTGTTCCTGCCGCAGGTCCTGGCGCTGATCGTGGTCGGCGTGGCCTGGCGCTCGATCCTCGCCCCCGACGGGCTGCTCAACGACGCCCTCCGCGCCGTCGGCCTCGGCGGCCTCGCCCGCCCCTGGCTCGGCGACTACACCTGGGCGCTGCCCGCCGTCGGCGTCGTCGGCACCTGGGTCGGCACCGGGCTGTGCATGGTCCTCTTCCTCGCCGGGGCCCAGCGCATCCCGCGCGAGCTGTACGAGGCGGCGCGGATGGACGGCGCCGGGCCGCTGCGCGAGTTCCTCACCGTCACCCTGCCCGGCCTGCGGCCGCAGATCGCGGTGGCGCTGACCCTGACCATCGTGGCGGGGCTGCGCAACTTCGACCTGATCTACATCACCACCAGCGGCGGCCCCGGAAACGCCACCTCCGTCCCCGCCTACGAGGTCTACCGCCGGGCCTTCGAGACCAACCAGGTCGGCTCGGCCGCCGCCGTCGGCGTGGCCCTCACGGTCCTGATCTTCGTCCTGACCGTCACGGTCTCCCGGCTCGTGGAAGGGCGGCGGGCATGACCACACGCCTGGAACGCAACGTCACCTACGGCATCCTCGCCCTCTTCACCATCATCGCGCTCACCCCCGTGATCGGCATCCTCTCCACCGCCTTCGGCTCACAGAGCTCACTGGACACCGGCTTCGCCCTGCCCGAGGACGGTCTGCACTGGAGCAACTTCGCCGACGCCTGGAGCCGTGGCCACTTCGGCACCTATCTGGGGAACTCGGTGCTGGTCACGGTGGCCGTGGTGGCCGCCACCACGGTGCTGGCCATCCTCGCCGCGTACGCCTTCGGGGCGATGCGCTTCCCCGGCTCCACGGTGCTGTTCCACCTCTTCGTGATCGGGCTGACGCTGCCCCAGGAGGCGCTGGTCGTCCCGCTCTACTTCGATCTGCGCTACGCCGAACTCACCGACAGCTACTGGGCGTTGATCCTGCCGCAGACCGCGCAGTCCCTGGCCTTCGGGGTCTTCTGGATGCGCACGTACTTCCGCGGCAGCGCCCGGTCGGTCATCGAGGCGGCCCGGATCGACGGGGCCAACACCTGGACCACGCTGTGGCGGGTGCTGGTCCCGATGGGCCGTCCGGCGATCTCCACCATGGTGGTGATCACCTTCATGTGGACCTGGAACGAGTTCCTGATGGCCCTGGTGATGGTCAGCGACGAGGCGCATCGCACGGTCCCCCTCGGCCTCGCCTTCTTCCAGGGGCAGCACAGCTCCGACGCGGCGCTGCTCGCGGCGGCCTCGGTGCTCATCGCGCTGCCGGTGGTCGTGGTCTATGTGGCACTGCAGCGCCGGTTCATCGAGGGCATGCTGGGCGGGGCGGTGAAGGAGTGAGCCCGGCGGGCGCCGGGCTCATGCCGAGGGGGTGCGGCTGACCGGGCGGCCGAGGCGGGCCACGGCGCGGGCGAAGACGGCCGCGTCGTGCACCGCCGCCCCGCCCGTGTCGTTGTTGAAGTACGCATAGACCTCCGCGTCGGCCGGCCAGGTGTCCCCGACCCGCCGCGCCCAGGTGGCCAGCGCCTGGCGCCCGTAGCGCGGGGCCGGGCGGGCCAGCCCGCCGTGGAAGCGCAGATACCCCCACCCGGTGGTCCGCCACAGCGGGGTGACCGGCCGGGAGCCGGAGTCGGCCCAGCACAGCGCGGCCGCGCGGCGCTCCAGCACCGCGCGGATCTCCTCGGTCCACCAGGAGGTGTGCCGCGGCTCGACGGCCACCCGCGTCCCGGAGGGGAAACAGCCCAGGCAGCGGTCCAGCAGCTCGCCGTCGGCCCGGAGGGTGGGCGGCAGCTGCACCAGTACCGGGCCCAGCCGGTCGCCGAGCCCGGCCGCATGGGACATCAGCCGCTCCACCGGCTCCTCCGGGTCGCGCAGCCGCTTGATGTGGGTGAGGTAGCGGCTCGCCTTGAGCGCCATCACGAAGCCCTCCGGCAGCCGCTCCCGCCAGGTGGCGAACTGGTCGTACGAGGGCAGCCGGTAGAAGGCGTTGTTGCTCTCCACCGTGGCGAAGGCGCGGGTGTACTCCTCCAGCCACAGCCGCTGCGGACAGCCCTCGGGGTAGAGATCGCCGCGCCAGTCCCGGTACTGCCATCCCGAGGTGCCGATGAGGGTGGTCATGCCTCGCCCGGATGCCAGGGCGGCCACTGCCCGGGCCGGTCCTCCCAGTGCACCTGGGCCGGGTCGTCCAGGTCGATGTCGGGGAAGACCTGCCGGACGCGCGGCTCGAACTCCTCCCGTTCCAGCGGTTCGCACCCCAGGCCACGCAGCCGCACCAGCCGGTAGCGGCTGTCGGCCTCGATTGACTCGACGAAGACGGGGTAACCGGACTCGTCCGGGCCTGTGGTGTTCTCCATACCTCCAGGGTGCCGGGTCTCCGGTATCCGCGCGCCCCGGCCATCGGCCGGGTACCGCCGGTTCGCGGACGGGCGAACCGTCGGCTCGATTCGCAGATGAGTCCCTCAGGAGCGGGGGTGAGTCATGATCTTCACCGACCGGACGGACGCCGGGCGGCGCCTCGGCGAGGCGCTGCGTCCCTTGGCGGATGAGAAACCGGTCGTGCTCGGGCTGCCGCGGGGCGGGGTGCCGGTGGCCTTCGAGGTGGCCCGGGCGCTCCATGCGCCCCTGGACGTGATCATCGTCCGTAAGCTCGGCGTCCCCTACCACCGGGAGCTGGCGTTCGGCGCCATCGGCGAGGGCGACGTACGGGTCGTCCATGAGGCGATCGTCCGGATGAGCCGGGCCGATGAGGAGGACCTGGCCGAGGTGGAGCGGACCGAGCGGGAGGAGCTGGCCCGCAAGGCGCGCCGGTTCCGCCAGGGCCGCTCGCGGATCCCGGCCGAGGGCCACACCGTGATCATCGTGGACGACGGCATCGCGACCGGCGCCACGGCCCAGGCCGCCTGCCGGGTGGCACGGGCCCAGGGAGCCACGCGGGTGGTCCTCGCCGTGCCGGTGGCGCCGCCGGACGCGGTCGCCGCGCTGCGCGAGGACGCGGACGAGGTGGTGGCCCTCTCCACCCCCTCGGACTTCGCGGCGGTGGGGGAGTGGTACCGGGACTTCTCGCAGACCGCGGACGACGAGGTGGTGGAGTTGCTGTCCCGGTCGACCGGAGAGACCGGTGAGGCGCATCCTGGAAGGTGACGCAGGAGGTGAGCGCGATGGAGACGATCGTGGGATGCGACATTCAGATGGAGTTCCGTGAGATCGGTCCGCTGACCGAAGCGGTCGTCCGGCTGAGGATGCACGACGGCACGGAGATGCTGGCCCAGGGCCGCGCCAACCGCAACCCCGACGACCCGGCACAGCCGAGGGTCGGCGAGGAGATCGCGGCGGCGCGGGCACTGAGCAATCTGGCGCACCGGCTGATCGGCAAGGCGGGCGGCGACATTGAGGAAGTCACCCATTCCAAGGCGCATTTGGTGATGTAAGGCGGTTGATGCGAAGGAGCGCCCGCCGCGGTGGACCACCGCGGGCGGACGCTCCTGTGCGTACGCACTGCTGGTGTCATGCTCCCGTGCGTACGCACCGCCCGTGCGCGGGCTCGTTCAGTGGCGCCCGAGGGTGAGCTGCTGGCCGGGCCGGATCAGATCCGGGTCGGCGCCGATGACCTGGCGGTTGATCTCGTAGAGCCGCTCCCAGCCGCCCGCCACGCTCTCCCGGTCCGCGATCCGGGAGAGGGTGTCCCCGCGGACGACGGTGTACGACCCGGCCTGGGGCTGGGCCTTGGCCGGTGGTTCGGGCACCGCCTTCGGGGCGATGAGCAGCGGCTGGGCCTTCGTGGCCGTGACGGCCGTGACGGTGGTCGCGGCCGGGGTCGGCGAGGTGGGCGTGGCGGCTGAGGCGGCGTTCGCCTGGCCGATGCCGATGAGCGGCAGGGCGACGCCGGCGCCGCCCGCGGTGATCGCGAGCGAGGTGCGGGAGACACGGTGGGGCCGGGGCCGGCGATGACGTCCGCGTGCGGCCATGGAGTCCTTCTTCCTGTCCTGGTACGGCAGTTGGCGAGTGCGATGGCTGCCGAACAGTAATCCCAGGGTTCTGGCGTGGACAAGGTGTTCGGATGTTTGCGGTAGAGAATCCAATGTGAGGAATTTGAGCGCGGACGCGATCAATGTGCCCCGGACATAAGAGCCTGCGCGTGGGGAAGGGAGTCCGATGGGGGAATGCACGGGAGGCATCGGGGCACCCGCCTTCGATGCCGGTGGCCCCGGCAGACGGCTGACCTCGGGAGGTCGCTCATGAGTCAACGGAACGGTTCGGCTCCTCGGCGCACGACTCGACGCACGGCGGCAGCGCGGTCCCGGCCGCCGGTCTTATGCGCGCTGCTGGTCGGCGCGCTGGCCACGGTCACCGCGTGCGGCAGCGACACCGGGGGCGGGGACTCCGCGCGGCGCGCCTCGTCCGTCACCCCCGCCTCCTCCGCCGCGCCGCCCTCTTCCCCCTCGGCCGCCTCCTCCGGCTCCTCCGCCTCCTCCGAGAGCGGGTCCTCCCGGAACGAACGGCCCGCCTCGCAGACCGCGCAGTCCCCTCCGCCCTCGGCGCGGCCCTCGCGTCCGCCCTCCTCGCGGCCCGCCGCCGCGTCCGGGGTGCGCCGCGTCTGCTCCAAGGCGCAGTTGACGCTGGCGGTCGGCCGGATGGACATCGGCGCCGGCAATGTCCATCTGCCCCTGGTGTTCACCAACAAGTCCACCACGACCTGCACCCTCACCGGATACCCCGGTGTCTCGCTGCTCGACTCCACCGGCGCGGTGATCGGCGACCCCGCCACCCGGCGCGGCCCCACCCGCTCCCCGGTCTCCCTGCCGCCCGGCGGCAGCGCCTCGAGCAGTCTGCACACGCTCAATGAGGGCATGAACGACACCCCGTGCCGGCGCACCGCCGCGCTGATCCGGGTCTATCCGCCGGATTCCTTCGACGCGATGACCGTCCCGGCGCGGTCGTTCCGGGTGTGCGGAGGCGTGTTCGAGGTCGAGACGATGCAATCCGGAATGGGTGGATGACACCGGCATATCGGGGGGCTCCCGGGCGCGCGGAAGTGACCGAAAATCTTGACAACGCAGGCGCCGACTGGCCGTGTTCACTCTTTCGCAATCAAAAGGGGTAAGACACCATGGGGATGCCTCATATGAGCCATTAGGGAGCGTCCGGAGGGGGACGGTGTCATGGAGCGAGTCGCGACCGAGGTCGAGACAGAGCTGCTGGACCTTTCGGGGGCGACACTCGAAGACCTTGAGCGGCACGAAGGGCTTTCCGCGATGACGGAGCGGCTGCTCGACATCGTCCAGTACCCGCCGACGGTCAGCGGCAACTCGTCGTCGTCGGAAGGCTGTGGTGGGAGCTAGGCGGCCATGACGTCCTCCGCCACGCGGGGCCTCAACCACCGTTTGCCGGTGGAGTCTTTCGCCGAGTTGGCGCGGGGTTCCGGAGGCCCCTCGGCCGTGGCCGAACTGAGGTCGGGACAGCGCAGCCGGGCCATGCTGCTGCTGCGCGCCCTGGTGGACATCGCCTCCGCGCACCCCGCCCTGCCCGGCCCCCTTCCCCCGCCCGGGGACGCCTGGCACCTGCTGGTTCGGGCCGAGAACCGCTCCCCGGCAGCCGTGGACAGGCTGCTGCTGCACCCTCCCACGGGCGTATGGCTCAACCGCTGTCTGCGCAGGCTGCGCGGTATGGAATCGGGGGACGGGCCGCTGTGGAGCGCGGTGGGACATCTGCATGCCGTAGCCGCCGCGGCCGCTCTTCTCGCCGGAATCGACTTTCGCGGCGCCGTTCCGGCGCGCGCGGGCGCGGTGATGTTGCCCGCCCTGGGACTGGCCCGCATTCCGGACACCGCCGATGTCGCCGAGGTCGTCGGATACGGCCGGAAGGCGGCGGTGTTATCCGGCCCCTATTCGGTGATGCTGCCCGCCGACTTCTCCGAGGACGCTCCCGGTTGGCACGGTCTGCGGCGGCTGCGCGGAGAGCACGAGGGGATTGTCTGCGCCCCCCTTGTCGATGACCTCGATCCCTATCGCGACTTTCTCCGGATCCGGGACCCGGAGCGGCTCGGCGACGAAGAGTGGCGGGGCTGGCAGAAGCGATTCGGCAATGCGTGGCGGCTGGTCTCGGAGCAGCGCCAGGTGGACCCCCGGGGAATCGCCGCCTGCCTGTCCTCCGTGGTGCCCGTGCCGTACGCCGCCTGGCCCGAACCGTTCAGCGCCTCGTCGCCGGAGGCGTACGGCTGTGTGCTGCTCAACGGGGCCACGGACCCGCTGACCCTCGCCGCCGCGCTGGTGCACGAGGCCCAGCACATCAAACTCAGCGCGCTGATGGACCTGGTGCCCCTGATCGAAGGGGGCCTGGAGGAGATCCACTACGCGCCCTGGCGGCTGGACCCGCGACCGCTGCGCGGACTCCTCCAGGGGGTGTACGCGTTCCTGGGCGTGACCGGATTCTGGTGGGACCGACTGCGGCGCGCCGAGCCCGGACCGGCCCGGGACACCGCCGCGTTCGAGTTCGCCCTGCGCCGGGCACAGACCGCCTCGGGGCTGCGCACGCTCCTCGCTCATGCCGAACTGACGCCCCGGGGCGAGGAATTCCTCCACCGGCTGGAGGGACGGCTGGCCCTGTGGCTCGCGCAGCGGGTGCCCGCCGTACCGGGGGGCCTGGCGTCGGACCTGATCCACGATCATCGGCTCGTCCACCGCATGCGCCACCTGGCGGCGGACCCGGAGCCGACCGCCCAGTGGGCGCGGGCCTGGCGGGAGCGGACCGACCCGCCCGGAGAGCTGCCCGGGACCTCCGTCCGGCCGACCCGCCCCGAGGCGCCGGCGCGCCCCGCGCTCGCCCGGCTCCGGCTCGCGGATCCGGCGGGGTTCGCCCGGCTGAGCGAGGGCGGGGGAGCGGGGCTGCGCGAGGGCGAGGACGCCCCCGACCGAGCCGATCTCGACTGGGCCGCAGGGGACACCGCGGCCGCGCTGCGCGGCTACCGGGCCCGCCTGGAAGCGGACCCGGACGACATCGCGGCATGGGCGGGCCTCGCGCTCAGCCTGCCGGACGGCGCGGCCAGGACGGTGCTGCTGAACCACCCCGAACTGGCCCTGGCCGTCCACCGGGAGCTGCGCACCGCGCCGGACACGGGCCCCGATCCGGTGGCTCTGGCGCGGTGGATCGGGACGCGTACCCGCGAGTGAACGGCGCGCGGCACGGGGCCCGCGAACGGCCCCGCGCACGGCGGCTCAGATGGAGATCGCCTCCACATCGCAGTCCGCCCGGATGCCCCGGGCCGCCGCGACCGTCGCCGGGTGGTTGGCCGTCAGCACCCGGCGCAGCCGGCCGAGCGCGTCCTGGTGCAGCTCCTCCGCCCGCCTGCCCTCGCCCAGCGCGCGCAGATCCCCCGACAGATTGACCGCACACGCGAGCGTGGTGGGGTGGTCCTCACCGAGCCGGGACCGGCAGGTCGCCAGGGTCGTGGTGTCCAGGTCGTGGGCCTCCTGGTAGTCCGCGAGGGTGTAGTGGTCGCTGGCCATGTTGATGGCACAGGCCAGCGCCGTGGGGTGGTCGGCCCCCAGCCGCTCGACGAGCACCGGCAGCGTCTCCTTGTTCAGCGCGAGCGCCTCGTCCGTCTCGCCCAGCAGCCGCAGCGTCACGGCGAGGTCGGTCGCCGCGCCCAGGGTCGCCGGATGCCGTTCCCCCAGCAGGACGCCCATCTCGTCGAGGCATTTGCGGCCCAGCTCACGGGCGCCCTCCAGATCGGCGGTCTGCCGCAGATCCATCGAGACGGCCAGGGCCGTGATGGTGATGTGGAGGTTGGGTTCGGTGTAGCGCAGCCGGTAGCGCTCCAGCACCTCCCGGCTGAGGTCCAGGGCGCCCTCGTGGTCGCCCGCCTTACGACGCGCCACGGCCAGGTTGCGCAGGGCGAAGATCCCGATGGGCGCGTTCTGCGGGAGCACTCGGCGGACGCGGGCGCAGGTCTGCTCCAGCATGTCGCGGGCGGCCAGGTAGTCCCCGCCCTCGCGGATGTCGATGCTGAGGTTGGCCTCCACCAGGATGGTGAGCAGGGCGTCCTCGCCGAGCACCAGACCGGCGGTGCGCCGGGCGTCCTCGTCCAGCTGCCGGGCGCGTTCGTAGTCCCCCATCGCGCGCAGTGCCAGGGCGTAGTCGTTCGCCGCGCCGATGGAGTACGGGTCCTCGTCCCCGAAGAGCCGCAGGGTCCTGGTCCAGCGGTCCTTCTCCAGCTCCACATAGCGCGCGTAGTCGCCCTGGTAGCGGTTGTCGACGGCGACCGCGCCCTGAGTCACCAGGGTGTTCTCGTGGTCGTCGCCGTCCTTGGCGCGCTGGAGCTCCAGCGTCCGGCGGTTGAGCTCCCGGGCCTCCTTGAAGTGGCCGAGCACGGTCAGGACATGGCCCAGGGTCCGGGAGACGGCCAGCGTCTCCGCACTGTCCTCGCCGAGCGTCTCCACCCACTGCCGCCGCACCTGGTTGCCGAGCTCCAGCGCTCCCTCGTGGTCCCCCCAGATGAAGAGGAAGCGGACCAGGTTCCGCACCATCTGCCGCACCCATTTGTCGTCGCACTCCATCGCGCGCGACGCCCGGACATGGGAGAGGAGGTCGGCGTACCGCCCCCAGTTCGCGGGGGTCACGTCGTTGGGGTCGCCGACGGCCAGCAGCACATGGGCGCTGTGCCGCATGTCCGCCTGCTGCTGTGTGGACATCTGGCCGATCAGCACGGCCTGCACCAGCCGGTGCATCTCGATCGTGTTGCTGCGGTGGTTGATCTTGATCAGGGCGTAGCGGTTGATCTCACGGATCGCGTGGCCGAGCCTGATGGGGTCCTGCAGCACCTCTGACAGCTCGGGCGAGAGGGACACCCCCCGCACGCCGGAGAAGAGCCGCCGGGAGATCGGCTCGGGTGCGAAGAACGAGCACATCTGGAGGAGCTGGATGGCACCGGGATGGGTTTCGGCCAGCCGCCGCAGCGACATGTTCCAGGCGGCGGCGACCGGTTCGGGGTAGTCCACCGGAACGCCCGCCGCCAGCAGCTCGTTGCGGCGGGTGGAGACATCGGCCCGCTCGTCCTCGAAGACCTGGAGGTACTCGTCGACCGGCATCCCGGTCTCGGTGAGCCACGCGGCCGCCTGCTCGATGGCCAGCGGAAGGTCCCCCAGCGCGTCGGCGACCCGGTCCGCCTGGTCGCGCGGCAGCTCCGGCCCCCGGCGGCGCAGCAGCTCGATGCTCTCCTCCCGCTCGAAGACGTCCACTTCGACGGTGCGGGCGGCACGCGACCACTGGGCGTTCCTCGAGGTGACCAGGATCCGGCCGGGCCCGCCCGCGGGGAAGAACGGCCGAACCGTCTCCAGCTCCTCGGCGTTGTCGAAGACCAGCAGCCAGTTGCGGCACGGGCGCCCGGTGCGGAGCGCGTCGAGCACGCTGGGCACGGCCGTGTTGGCCTCCATGCCCGCGTGCAGCCCGAGCCGGTCGGCGAGCTGGACCAGCGCCTGGCGGATCTGCTCGGGGCGCTCCGCCGGGATCCACCACACCGCGTCGTAGTCGGCGGCGTGCTGGTGGACGTACTCCAGCGCGATCTGTGACTTGCCCACCCCGCCCAGCCCGTGCAGGGCCTCCGGCAGCACGGCGGCGGTGCCCTCGCTCCTCAGCCGCTCGTGGAGAGTGTCGAGCAACGTCTGCCGCCCGGTGAAGTTGTTGTTCCGGGGCGGCACATTTCCCCAAATGGACGGGGGTTCCCCGGGCTGGCGCTCCTCCACGGCGGGCAGGGACCGGGCAGCGGTCACGGACACGAATGTTCCTCTCAGATGCTCCCCCGCCGGGCCCGGCGCGCCGTGCGCCGGCGGGGATGGTGAATCGTCGGCCTGGGACAGCGGGTCTGTTCGGGGAGACGTGGAGTCAGTCATGGCCGCAACCGCCTCGGAGACCACATATTTTCCCCTGTGTGATGCGTCTTCAACTGGATCGGGTGGGCTTTCCCCCGAGCGGGCGAGCGCCTGATGGGCCAGGACAAGGGCGCGAAAGGAGCGCGCGCCCTCCAGGTACGGCCCCGAAAGCGCCTGGTAGACCTGCTCCTGGAGGCGGATGTACGGCAGCAGGCGCTCCGTCCTGGGCAGGTCGCCCACCGAGCCCGAGGGGTGGTTGAGCAGATCGCGCAGCATCAGCAGCGGCTTCCAGCGGCGGCCCAGCCGGTCCAGGACGCTGCCGAGGATGTACAGCGACTCGTCCCGCATCCCGGCGGACAGCAGCAGTTCGCGCACCCCGTCGTGGAACTCGTAGCCGATGCCCGTCTCGTCCAGCGGGTCGGCGGTCCCCACCTTGCGCAGCAGCCCTCCCAGCAGCACCTCGGCCAGATCTCCGGGGCTGCCCTCCGGCTGGTGGATCCCCTGCACGAACTCCATCACGGGAATGTTCAGCGGGGCCGCGGCCAGCCGGGACGCCAGCCGGAAGGCGCTCGGCGAGGCGGTGGCGCGGAACCGGAAGACGCGGTCCCAGGCGCTCGGTTCCGGTTCGGGATCCCAGAGCTCGGCGGGCGCCCCGGGCAGCAGCGCCATCGTGTTCTCGCCGCGCGCCGACGGGCGGGCCACCAGCCGCGCCCAGTTGGCCATCCACCGCGCGTCCAGCTCCAGCACCGGGACCGGTGGCGCGCCGCCCGGCCAGGAACCGCCGTCCGCCCGCCGCCAGGTGCCGTTGGGGGCGCCCGGTTCGGGGACCCGCACCCGCACCCGCTCCGGCGCCACCCCGGTGTGGTGCCAACGGCCCTGGCGTAAGACGTGGAGCACCGCGACCGACGCCTGCCGCGCCCAGCCGGCCAGTGCGCGCCGGGCGCTCTCATCGGCCCAGGCCGCGCCGATGCCGTCGGTCAGCACCAGCACCGTACGCTTGCCGCGCGGCGCCATCCCCGCCACCGGCGACCGGTCCTCGGCGGATAACGGATGGTCGGTGTTCACCCGGTGCACCCGCACATCCCGGAAGGCACCGGTGCGTTGCAGCACGGTGACCAGATGCGTGGCCGTCCGCCGCCACACCACCATCGAACTGCCGCAGTCCACCACCAGGACGGCGTCCATCCAGCGCTCGCGCACGGGCACCAGGTCGGGCACCCACAGCCCCTCGCGCGCCGCGCGCTCGGCCGTGGCCTCCTCGTCGACCTCCGTCTCGACCGGCGACGGCGAGGTGCGTTTGAGCGGCCGCAGCGCCCGGAACAGGGCGCGCTCGGGCAGCGGCGGCCCGTCGGCGGACGGCCGGCGCACGGGCACGAAGGCCTCCGCGACGGTCGCCGGCTCCGCCTCGCCGGGCGGCGCGGAGACGCCGACCAGCTCCGCGGGGAGCGGCGGTTCCGCGACCGCGGGCGCCGCCTCGGGCCCGGACGCGGGGCGCTCCCCCCGGCGGTCCCGCCGCGGCTCGTCCGACGGCTCGTCACCGGGCGGCGGGGCGTCCGCCTCCGGTGTCCCGGGGAGGGGGCCGGGGTCCGGCCGTCCGGGGCCACGGTCCGTCTCGGCCTTGCAGATCGCCAGCCACAGGGCGTCGGCGAGCTGCCGCCAGTCGAGGTCCCGTGGGCCCGGCCCGGCGGACCCGCCGCCTGGGTCGTGTGTCATGTCGAGCCCGCTGCGCTGTCCAGCCGGTGCCAGACGGCCTGCAGTAGCTCCTCCCACTCGGGCCCCGGAACATGTGACTGGGACATCACCAGATACACCGCGTTGAGCAACTGGTCGGCGGCCAGGCCGCCTTCGCGCTCGCTGCGCTCGAGGAACATCTGGATCAGCTCCCGCGCACGCGGATCGCCGGCCCGCCCCAGATGCGCGGCCACGATCGCGGCGAGCCGGTCCGCGTCCGGGTCGGGCAGCCGCAGCTGGAGACAGCGCCGCAGGAACGCGGGCGGGAACTCCCGCTCGCCGTTGCTGGTGATGACGACGACGGGGAAGGCGCGGCAGCGCACCCGCCCCGAGGCGATGACGGTACTGCGCTCCGGGTCGTCGGTGAGGACCGATACGGCCGGGCGGCGCCTGCGGATGCGCACCAGCTCCGGGATGGAGTACTCGCCGGCCTCGAAGATGTCGAGGAGGTCATTGGGCAGATCGATATCGCTCTTGTCGAATTCGTCGATGAGCAGGACGCGCGGCAGGCGGTGCGGGAGCATCGCCGTGCCCAGTGGCCCGAGTTGGAGGAAGTCACCGATGTCCTCCGGTCCGGGTTCGCGGCTGTCCCCCTCCGACGCCTGGCCGGCCGCGGCGGCGTGCACACGGCCGACGGCATCGTAGCCGTAAAGCCCGGACCGCAGGGTCGATCTTGTGGTGATCGGCCAGCGCAGCACCCGGCCCAGACCCAACTCCCGGCTGATGCGGTACGCCAGCGTGGACTTGCCGGTGCCCGGGCGGCCGGTCACCAGAAGGGGACGCCTGAGGATCAGGGCCGCGTTGACGAGATCGGCCTCCTCGGGGTCCGAGCGCACGCCCAGGGGCATCGCGCCCAGCCGCCGGGCGGTGTCCTGCTGGTCCTCCGGCGGTGCCGGGGGCTCGGTCGGGGCTTCGTCCGCGTCCGGTAACGCGCCGGACTGGCCGTTGCCCTCGACCGGGCAGGCCGAGACCCCGCCGAAGGCGCGCCACGGGGGCGGCGGCGGAAGGATCTCCTCCAGGCTCACGTCGTGCAGCGGGCGCCCGGTGCCCTGGTAGATCCACCAGGGGCGCGGGATCCCGGACGGCAGGGCGGCCGAGGCGGAACCGGAATCCTGGTGGACCCGTCCGTTGTGGCGCCGCGCAGGCTCTTCGTCGCTCATCGACCACCCACCCCCTCGTCCGGCCCCGTCATGCGCCCTTGCGGTTCCACGGGACGGGTCGGGTCGTCCCAAACGAGCACCACATGCTGCCCCAGGTGATGCTCCCGCTCCGCGGAGTCGATCGTATGGGCGTCCAGACGTAACTCTGTCACGGCTTCGCGGAGCCGTGCCAGGTTCCCGCTGGCGTCGGCCTGTTTTTGCCCCAGCTGCTGGACGAAGCCGGGGTCCCGGGTCGCCCGGCCGTCCCAGGCGACCACCGGAATCCCGGCCCGCCATGCGGTCAGCGCCTCCGAGGTGCCCTCGGGGGTGGTGCCCGGGGGCGAGGTCAGGACCAGGGCCACCACCTGCGGATCGGCCTTGAGTCGGGCCAGCAGCGCGTTGGGGTCGCCGGAGCGCGGGCTGTCCGGCTCCTCGCCGTCCACGACGAGCTGCTTGGCGCGCTCGGGCTGCTGGTCGAGGAGGTTCCAGCGGTGCTTCCACTCCCGGTGCCAGCGCCGGGTACAGCTGCGCTCCAGGCTCCGTACGACCACCGGATGGTCCATGTACAGCGGGATGGGAAACTCGCTGTCGAGCTCCAGACGCCAGCGGTGGACCGGCAGATTCAGGTCATCCGGGCCGAGCATGAACTCGATGTGGATCGCCCGGGCGTCGTCCCACTCCTCGGCCGCCTGGTACACCAGCGTCTGGACCGCCCGCTCCGCGGTCTCCGAGGTGACCTGGGCGACCGGGCCGCGGACCGGATGCCAGCCGGTGGGGTCGTACTGGCGCCAGGACGAGAGTTCATAAGCCCCGGCCTCCTCCCGCGGCAGCAGCCGGATCACCAGGTAGGCGTCCACCGGACCGGCCGGTGCGGCATGCCCCACCTGCTGCCGCAGCGACCGCAGCTGGGGCGTCAGACCCAGCTCCCGGGCCTGCTCATCGGCCCATTCGCGCAGCGCGTCGGCCCGCTGCAGCGGCCGCGCCGCCGCCGCGAGGTACTCCACGAGGGCGAGCCCCGGCGGCAGCCCGCCCGGCTGCGCGTTCATCCGGCTGAGCACCTCGAAGGCGTGCCAGGGGCCGGTGACCGGGGGGACGTCCTGCAGCGGGCCCGCCGCCGCACGGCACAACTGGCCCAACTGCTCGATCTCCAGCTCCTCCAGCAGCGACCGCAGCTTCGCGATGGCGGTCTCGGGCAGCGCCGGACGGGCCGTCATCTGCTCCATGACCGAGTCGAGCCGCTTGATCGCGTCCTCGTCGGCCGCCGCCATCACCGCGAGGGACGCGCGTAGCGCGTGCATGATCCGCACGTTTTCCAGGCATTCGCGGGCCAGCTCCACCAGGAAGTAGTCGGTCACCCGATGGGCGCGTACGGGGACGCTGGTCATCTCCAGCTCCATGGCGACCAGATCCAGACACAGCGTGCGCAGATCCGGATCCGTCAGACAGCGGAACTCCTTCAACGCCGTGACGAGGTTGCCCACCGATTTCAGGCCACCTTCCCCCATGGCCGCCATGCCGTGCCCTCCCCCGAGGCCGCATCATCGGTCCCCGCCGCCGATGATCCCGCCGGAGACCCTGCCACACGCGGGCACCACCCGCCCGGACTCCGGGACAACTTGTATGCCCCGCAGGTCTCTCGTGACACCCCCTGGGCGAGTATGTCCGTGGCACCGTCCCCCGGGCCCGGGGCGGGCACCGCCGCGGCCGGGACGCCCTCGGCGGTGGACCGCGGAGCCCGCTCCCGCGGCGGCCGCGAGGCGGAAGGCCGTCCTCCCCAGGGGCCCACCTGGAGGGTTCCGGTGAGCTCGGGCGGGGACGCCGTCCCGGGGCGGCTCGGGGAGGGCGCGGGGGAGGGCGGCCCGGGGCTCGGGCACGCCGGGCGGGAGGGTGAGGAGGGTCACTCCAATCCGAGTTCCTCGACGCGCCGGGCGAGTTCGGCGGCCG
Source organism: Streptomyces sp. 5-10 (assembly GCF_014712245.1). Classification (NCBI taxonomy): domain Bacteria; kingdom Bacillati; phylum Actinomycetota; class Actinomycetes; order Kitasatosporales; family Streptomycetaceae; genus Streptomyces; species Streptomyces sp. 5-10. The sequence continues at coordinate 25,661 of NZ_JACVYG010000039.1, read as the reverse complement.
CCGGATCGCCCGGCGCGAGTACCGCGACCACCTCCACCAGCTCGCCCATCGCCCGCCGCGCCTCGCAGACGCGCAGCAGCGACAGGGCCTCCGCCCGGCTCTCCGACTGACGGCCCACCGCGGTGCCGACGGTGGGCAGTTCGTCGAGCAGCTGCTGCCAGCGCGCGGGCGAGGTCATCCCGGCCACGGCCAGCAGGGTGTCCGCGAGTACGCCGAGGTCACGGATGGTCAGCCTGCGCCGCCGGGAGCCCTCGGGCGGCCCGCCGGCGGCGAGGGACCGGGTACCGGCGGCGAGCGGCCGGGTCGCCACCGGGTTCGCCACCGGGACACGGCCGATCAGCTCGAAGGCGAAGGCGGCCGCGTTCCGGGAGGCCACCGGCTGCCAGCGCTCGTCGTGTGCCTCGCCCTTGTCCCCGAGCAGATCCGAGATACCCCGGACCACCAGGGCGTCCAGATGCTGATTGACGTACGCGCCGGCGAGGAAGCCGAAGCCCTCCATGTCCACCGCGAGCGCGTCACCCGCACTGGCCGCGAGCCTGAGCCCGACGTCCGAGCGGTGGTGCGCCACCACCCGGCCGCCCGCCGCGAGGGGCTTCACATGGGCACGGGCGCGCGGCGCGTCATCCGCCAGGGCGCGCGGCGCGGCGTCCCCCGGGCGGACCCGCCGCTGCCACGCGTCGCCCGCCGCCACCAGCCGGGCCAGCTGCACCAGCCCGTACGCGGACTGATAGGTCTTCTGCCGGGGCCAGAACCCCGACTCGGTGTCCTTGCCGGTCTCGTAGTCGTACACCGCGTCGGCCGCCACCACATCGCCCAGCGCGACGTCCTTGACGCCACCCGCCACCCCCACGAACAGCACCGCCCGGGGCGCGAAGAGCGCCGCCGCCCGCTCCACCGAGGCCGCCGCGCCGGGATTCCCCGGGCCCGTCATATGGATGGCCACCGTCCGCTCACCGGACTCCTCGCGGAACACGCCCAGCTCGAACAGCGCGCCCCGCTCCGCCTGGACCGGACGCACTTCCTCCAGATGGGCGCGCACGGCCCGGTACTCGACCTCCAGCGCGGTCAGGACCACCACATCGGCCCGCACCGCACCCCCGTTGTCACCAGCGCCCACGGATCCCCCCTAGGACAGCCTCTGCCGATACCTTCCGGGCCCGACGAGCCCCACGGGTCATCCCACATCATGGCCGGTGCAGATCCGCGTACAACACGATCTGCACCGCCAGCACGGTGACCAGCGCCACCTCCGCCACCGACACCGCCAGCAGCACCGCCCGCACCGGCTCCGACGTCCAGTACACGATGAGCGCGGCGATCGGCGCCACCGCGAACAGCAGCAGATCCGCCGCGAGCTGAAGCCGCTTGCGGGAGACCCGGCGGCCGTCGTCGCGGTGGACCCGCTCCCAGCCGAACACCGGTGGCCGGCCCGGGGCGAGCGCCGTCAGCCGGGGCCCCAGATCCTCCCGGACATACCGTCCGATGGCCGATATCTTCTCGTCGTTGACCAGATATGCCCAGCCCAGCAGCGCCGACGCCGGGGGCAGCAGCAACAGCAGCTCCGGGCGCCCATGGCTCTGCAGGGAGAAGGTGATGATGGCCGCCATCGCGGCCAGCGTCGCGTAGAGCAGATTGTCGCGGAACCCGATCCGCGCCCGCTGCTCCTCCTTCACCTGCTCGTACTCCAGGATCAGCAGCCTGCCCGTGACCGCCTCGTTCTCGGCGCTGTTGTCCCGCGTCACCGTTCCCCCTCCACGGCCCATGACCGGCTCCGGTGTGACCGGCCCCCCTGGAGACTGATTCCGCCGCTACGCCTGGTCCATTCCGTACGCCCGCAACTTCCGGTACAACGTGGCCCGGCCGATGCCCAGGGACTCGGCGGCCCGCGCCTTGTTGTCCCCGTGCCGGCGCAGCGCCTCCAGGATCGCGGTGCGCTCCGCCCGTTCGATGCCGCTCAGCCGGCGGGTGGCCGGTGGCACCCGCAGCCCGTACGGCAGCTCCTCCCGCCGCACCGGCCCGGTGGCGCGGCGGCGCTCGGCCACCTCCCGTACGACCTGGGCGAGTTCGGCCACATTGCCCGGCCAGGTGTGCTGCTCCAGCGCCCGGCGGGCGTCCAGGCTCCAGGTCAGCGGGGGACGCCCGGGGGAGGGGCGCCGGGCGGCGAGGCCCGCCAGCAGCGCCGGGATGTCCTCGACGCGTTCGCGCAGCGGCGGCAGCGTCACCGAGCGGGCCCCGAGGCTGTCCAGCAGCCGGCTCAGACACGGGCCGGTGGGCGCGCCCGGGGTGTGCGTCGCCACCAGCGGCACCGCGGGCCGTTCCGCCAGCAGCGACAGCAGCGCCGCCACATCGGCCTGGCCCAGCCGCTCGGCGTGGCGCAGGAGCAGCGGCGGCGCGCCGCCGTCCCCCTCCGGCTCCGGGAGCTCCGCGAGCGCGTGACACCAGCGCGGGACCTCGCCGGGCACCTGCTCGGCGGCGTCGACGACCCGCGGCGCGGCCGTGCCCCGCAGGCCGAGCAGGGCGCGGGCCAGCGCGGTCTTGCCCACGCCCGGCTCGCCGATCAGCAGCAGCGGCTCCACGGCCCGCGCCAGCTCCGTCGCTCGGGAGACGGCCAGCCGCCAGGGCCGGGACGTGCCGACGAGCCCCGGGAGCCGGTCATGGCCCCGCCGCTCCGCCGACCGCGCCCGCCGGGCCGCTGTGCACACCGTGGCCACGGCCCCGATCACCTCGCCCCCGTGCACCAGGCGCGTCATCCTCACGGTGAGCCCGGCGCCGTCCGGTACGGGGATCTCATCGTCCGGTACGGGGATCTCCTCCGGTGCGTGCTCCTCCGGGCCCGTGGCCGCGTCCCTGAGGAGGGCCGTGGCACGACGCTCCAGCCGCGCCAGCGTCTCGTGCGACAGCAGCCGCGCGGCCTCCGGGCTGACGAGGCGGCTGCCGCCGTCGAGCGCCACCACCGCCGCCCCCTCGGCCCGCTGCCGCAGATACGCGTCGAGCAGCACCCGCTCCGGCGGGCGCGCCCGGCCCAGCAGCTCCGTCTCGATCGCGTGCGCGGTGGCCTCGGCGAGCGCCGCGCCCGGGTGGGCGGTGCGGCCCTCGCCCAGCGGGGCCATCACGGTGACGGTGCCCGCGGGGCGGCCCGCCGTCGGCTCGTACAGCGGAACGCTGACCGCCGACACCTCCTGCCACAGATCGAGGAAGTGCTCGGGGCCGTGGACCTCGGCCCGGCGCCCCGTGCGCAGCGCGAGCGCGGCGCTGTTGTGCCCGACCGCCTTCTCCGACAGATCGAGACCGGCCATCCCGTCGGGCGTACCGGCGTACCGGCCGCCGCCCGACCACAGCGCCCGGCCGCGGGAGTCGACCAGCACCAGCCCCATCGCACCGCTCAGCGTGGGCGCCACGCGGTCCAGCACGGGGCGCGCCGCGGCCAGCAGCGGTGAGTCCACCGGCGGCCGGACCCTGGGCGGGGCCGCCAGGTCGCGCGGTACGCCGAAGAACCGCGCCCGCCGCCAGGCTTGGGCGAGGTCCTGCGGGATCCCGTCGCCCGGTGGCCGTCCGCTGAAGAACCGGTCCCGCGCCCGGCGCAGCGAGGAGAGGGCCGGGTCGGCGGGGGTGTCGTCGGTGGTCGTCACAGCACCTCCACCGTATACGTCGCCACTGTTTCGAAATGAGACACCTCGGGGTCCGGGTTCTGGAACAAGATCATCACTGGTCGATCGGCGATCGTGATCGCGCCGGGAGAACGGCCGGCACGGGGGAGAGGACGGGGAGCGGACCGAGAGGAGCCCTTCAGCAGTGGAGACCGTCGAGACCGACGTACTGGTCGTGGGCAGCGGCCCCGCCGGAGCCGCGACGGCGCTCGCCCTGAGCACCTACGGCGTGCCCAACGTCATGGTCACCCGGTACGGAAGCCTGGCGGACACGCCCCGCGCGCACATCACCAACCAGCGCACCATGGAGGTGCTGCGCGACCTCGGCGTCGAGGACCAGGTCACCGCCCTGGCCACGCCGCAGCCGCTGATGGGGAACACCGTCTTCTGCACCAGCCTCGCGGGCGAGGAGCTGGGACGGCTGCGTTCCTGGGGCAATGAGCCGCTCATCCAGGCGGCGCACGAACTGGCCAGCCCCAGCCGGATGTGCGACATGCCGCAGCACCTGATGGAACCGGTGCTGGTGAACGCCGCCGTCTCCCGGGGCACCACGCTGCGCTTCCACACCGAGTACCTCTCCCACGAGCAGTCGGACGACGCCGTGACCGCGCTGGTCGAGGACCGGCTGCGCGGGGACACCTACCGCGTCCGGGCCCGCTATCTGGTCGGCGCGGACGGCGGGCGCAGCCGCGTGGTGGAGAACGCCGGGCTGCCCACGGTGGGCCGGATGGGCGTCGCGGGCAGCCTCAACATCGTCTTCGAGGCGGACCTGACCCACCTCACCGCCCATCGCCCCTCCACGCTCTACTGGGTGCTCGCCCCCGGCGCGACCGTCGGCGGCATCGGCGCGGGCCTGGTGCGCTGTGTGCGCCCCTGGACCGAGTGGATGGTGGTGTGGGGCTACGACCTCGACGCGGGCCCGCCGGACCTCACCGATGAGTTCGCGCGGTCCGTGGTGCACCGGCTGCTCGGCGACGACACGATCCCCGTGCGGATCACCTCCACCTCGGCGTGGACCGTCAACCACCTGTACGCCGAGACCTACGCCGACCGGCGGGTGCTGTGCGCGGGCGACGCCGTCCACCGCCACCCGCCGTCCAACGGGCTGGGCTCCAACACCTCCATCCAGGACGCCTACAACCTCGCCTGGAAGCTCAAGCTGGTCCTCGACGGCACCGCCGCCCCGGCCCTGCTGGACACCTACTCCGCCGAACGGGCCCCGGTGGGACGGCAGACCGTCGAGCGCGCCAACCGGAGCATCGGTGAGACCGCGCCGGTTTTCGAGGCGCTGGATCTGCTCTCCACCTCCGATCCCGAGCAGATGTGGCGCAATGTCGGCGCCCGTAAGGCCGCCACGTCCGAGGGCGCCAAGCGGCGGCAGCGGCTGCGCGAGGCCATCGCGGCCAAGGTGTACGAGTTCAACGCGCACGGCGTGGAGATGAACCAGCGGTACGTCTCGGACGCCGTCGTCCCCGACGGCACCCCCGACCCCGGCTTCGACCGCGACCCGGAGCTGCACCACCAGCCCACCACCCGTCCCGGCGCCAAGCTGCCGCACGCATGGGTCGTCCGGGGCCCCGAGCGGCTGTCGACCCTCGACCTCGGCGGCCACGGCCGGTTCACCCTCTTCACCGGCATCGGCGGTGGCTGCTGGGAGGAGGCGGCCGCGGCGGTCCGTCAGGAACTGGGCGTGGAACTCGCCACCGTCTCCATCGGCCCCGGCGAGGAGTACGAGGACCCCTACGGCGACTGGGCCCGGCTGCGCGAGATCGGCGACTGCGGCGCCCTGCTGACCCGCCCCGACAACCACATCGGCTTCCGCCACGCCGAAGCCTCCCCGGAGGCACGGAAGTTGCTGCTCGGCGCGGTACGGAAGATCCTCGGCCACGGCTGACACCCACCCCCCGGGCGTCCGGAGTCCACCCCGGGGCTTCATCATGGACGCGCCCCCATCCCCAGAGAAACCGTTAGTGAGATGACTGCAATGCCCCTCGCACTGCTCCGGCGCATGCGCACCCAGCGTCCGGACCGCGGATCAGGACTGAGGATCCCCCTGCCCGTGGGTGCCGGAGCCTTCAGCTGCGAGGTCCTGGACCCCGTGGGCCAGGCCCTGGGCGGCGTGGAGGTCACCGTCACCGAGACGCGTGGCGCCGCCCGTACGGTGGCCAAGGCCACCACCGATCCGCATGGACTGTTCCTCGCCACGCTCGAGCCGGGCCAGTACACGGTGCTGCTCACCGGAAGCGGTCTGCAGCCCAACCGGCTCACCGTCGACATCGCCCCCGGCCAGAGCGAACCTCCCCGCCGGGTGCAGATGGAGCCCTCGCAGGCGCTGGAACTCCCCCCGCCCGGCACCTGGCTCTTCGACCCGCCGCACACCGCGATCCGCTTCATCGCCCGCCACGTCGGCATGGCCAATGTGCACGGCCGCTTCACCCGCTTCCGGGGCGGCATCCACATCGCCGAGCGGATGGAGGACTCCCGCGTCGAGGTCGTCATCGACGCCTCCAGCATCAACACCGGGAACAACACCCGCGACGCCCACCTGCGCTCGGCCGACTTCCTCGATGTCGACAACTTCCCGGAGATCCACTTCATCAGCAACCGCTTCACCTGGCGCAGCGGCCCCAAGTGGACCATCCAGGGCCCCCTCACGATGCACGGCGTCAGCCGCTCGGTGACCCTGGACACCACCTACCTCGGCGCCGTCAACGGCGGCTACGAACAGGAACTGCGCTGCGCCGCCCTCGCCACGGCCGAACTCCACCGTGAGGACTACACGCTGAACTGGCGCAACATGCTCGCCCGCGGCATCGCCGTGGTCGGCCCCACGGTCAAGCTGGAGCTCGACATCCAGGCGATGTACCGCAACCACGCCACGCCGACCCCGCCGGAGTAGGCGGCCACCTGGTCATCGACGGGGGCGGGCCCCGCGGCCCGCCCCCGTCGCCGTGTCTGACGGTGACCGTCACCTCGGGCGTGTGACCACATAGATTGGGCCCACCCACCGAACGACGAAGGCGGTAGATCTCATGAGCCTGTACGACATCCCCCTGCGCGCCCTCACCGGCGAGCCGACCTCGCTCGGTGAGCACCGGGGTGCGGCGCTGCTGGTGGTCAATGTGGCGTCCAAGTGCGGTCTGACCCCGCAGTACGAGGGGCTCGAGCGGCTGCAGCAGCGCTATGCCGGGCGCGGGTTCACCGTGCTGGGGGTTCCGTGCAACCAGTTCGCGGGGCAGGAGCCGGGGACGAGCGAGGAGATCCAGACGTTCTGCTCGACGACCTACGGCGTGTCCTTCCCGCTGCTGGAGAAGACCGATGTCAACGGCGAGCAGCGGCATCCGCTCTACGCCGAGCTGACGCGGACGCCGGACGCGCAGGGCGAGGCGGGCGATGTGCAGTGGAACTTCGAGAAGTTCCTGATCTCGCCGGACGGTGAGGTCGTGGGCCGGTTCCGGCCGCGGACCGAGCCGGAGGCGGACGACGTCGTCACCGCGATCGAGGCCCAGCTGCCCCGGTGAGGTGCGGCGGAGTGGGTGGGGCGAGGGGCCTTCAGGCCCCTCGCCCGCCGGGTCAGCCGCGTTCCGCGGCAAACGCGGCCAGCCACGCCAGCGGCGCGTTCCAGTTGATCGCCACCTCATTCGTGGAGTACGAGCCGATGTCGTCGATGTAGCACGCCGCGGGCGCGCAGCCCGGGAGTTTCTCCTGCGCCACCGGGTCCTGCAGCCCCGAGTTCGCGCCGCCCGCGATCGAGCCGGCGGGCGGGTTCGGCAGCGAGGCGTCGTACTGGTGCGCCCAGAAGCGGTGGTGCTGGTTCTGGGCGGCGCGCTCGCCGTAGCCGGTGACATACGACTGGCCGAGCGCGTTGCGGCCGAGCAGATAGTCCAGCGTCTCCAGGGCCCCGGTGCGGTACCGCCGCTGCTTGGTGAGCTCGTAGGCGACGGCCAGGACCGTCCCGTTGTTGGCCACCTGGCCGTTGGAGCCCCATACGTAGCCGTCCGCCGGCAGCGGCACCGCGTAGCCCTGACCGGCCATCGTGCTCAAGCGGGCATCGGCCGCGGACACCACGGAGGCGCGGACGCGGGCGAGGTCGGTGGCGGGCAGACCGTTGCGGACGGTGGCCAGGACGATCCGCCCGAGGGGCCCGGTGGCCTGCCAGCTGAAGCCGGCCGGGGTGAACACATCGCTCGCGGTGTGGTACGGCGAGGAGGTGACCGCGTCCCGGTACCGCGCCTCCCCGGTGGTCGCGTACAGCTCCGCCGCCGCCCAGTAGAACTCGTCGCCCACCTCGCTGTCGTCGTACGCCCCGCCGCCGGTGGAGTCGGAAGCCGGGGCGAGCACATCGGGGTTCGCCCGCGCGGCGGCCCAGGCGCGGCGCGCGGAGTCCAGGCAGCGGGCGGCGAAGGCGGCGTCGTACGGGGCGTAGACCCGGGCGCACTGCGCCGCCGCGGCGGCCAGGTTGAGCGTGGCGGCGGTGGACGGCGCGTGCAGCTCACGCGGCTCGGCGTCCTGCTCCGGCCGGGTCGGCAGCCCGGTCCAGGCGGCGTCGTGGACCTTGTGGAAGGCCATGCCCGCCCGTGGCTCGCCCTCCGGGATCTGCATGCGCATCAGGAACTCCAGCTCCCAGCGCGCCTCGTCGAGCACATCGGGGATCCCGTTGCCGCGCTCGGGGACGCGCAGCGTGGAGTCCCCGAGCGCGGCCGCGTGCCCCGTACGCTTCGCGCGCTCGAAGGAGTTGACCAGCTGCCAGACCGCGAGACCGCCGTTCACCACGTATTTGCCCTGGTCACCGGCGTCGTACCAGCCGCCGCGGACATCCCGGGTGCCGTCGCACACCCCGCTGACGCAGGGCACGGCGGTGTCGCCCCGGTTGGGGGCGACGCCCAGATGGCCCGCCGGGCGCGCGTAGGCCGCACCGGCGAGCGACGCCTCGATGGGGATACCGCTGCGCTGCTGGTAGAAGAAGGACATCGCGTCCGCGCGCAAGCCCTCGTAGAGGTTCGCGCGGAGGTCGAAGGGGTGGCTGGTCCGCCCGTCCACGGTGAGCGTGAAGCCGGTGCCCGTCCCTTGGTACGAGGAGAAGTCCACCAGATGCACCGACTGCCCGGAGGCGGCGTCCGCGCCCCGTACGGTGGTGGTGCCCGAGGCGGCCGTACGCCCCGCCGCGTCGCGCAGCTGCCAGGGCAGGGCGGTGGTGCTCGCGCTGACGACGGTGGCGCGTTTGGGGCCGTCCGGCAGATAGCCCAGCTGGTTGACCTGGACGGCGGAGGGCATGGCGGCCGCGGGAGCCGTGGGAGAGTCCGCTCCGGCGGGCGCGGACTGGGCCGCGATCAGCAGCAGTGCGCCGGTGAGCAGCGCGGTGGCGGTCCGCGCACCGCGCGGACGGCGTAACAGGGGCAGGGACATGACCGACCCTCCTGGGGAGTGGGAGGAATGGGAGCGCTCCCAACTTGTGTAATGATGTGATTGCAGCGCGTCAAGGGACTGGACGGGTGCACGGTCCGCCCCGCCCCTCTGTCACATCGCACCCCGCCCATCCGTCAGCACGGTGTGGCCTGCGACGGTGCGGTCCGGACAAGGGGATGTGACCGATGAACGAGAACCACCTACTGGCGGAGGGCTTCGAGGCCCACCGCGGCCATCTGCGCGCGGTGGCCTACCGCATGCTCGGCTCGCTGAGCGAGGCGGACGACGCCGTCCAGGAGGCATGGCTGCGGCTCAGCCGCTCCGACACCGGCGCGGTGGAGAACCTGGGCGGCTGGCTGACCACCGTCGTCGGCCGGGTCTGCCTGGACATGCTGCGCTCGCGCACCGCCCGGCGCGAGGAGCCCCTGGGGGTGCGCCTCCCCGACCCGGTCGTCAGCCGTGTGAGCGGGCCCGGCCCCGAGGACCAGGCGCTGCTCGCCGACTCCGTCGGCCTCGCCCTGCTGGTCGTTCTGGAGACGCTGGCCCCCGCCGAACGGCTGGCCTTCGTGCTGCACGATCTGTTCGCCGTGCCGTTCGACGAGATCGCCCCCATCGTGGACCGCACCCCGGCCGCCGCCCGTCAGCTCGCCAGCCGCGCCCGCCGCCGGGTGCGGGGAGCGGCCCCGGTCCCCGACGCGGACCTCGCCCGGCAGCGCGAGGCCGTGGGCGCCTTCCTCGCCGCCGCCCGCGACGGCGACTTCGAGGGGCTGATCGCCGTGCTCGACCCGGACGTCGTGCTGCGCGCCGACTACGGCCCCGCGCCCGCGCGCGCCCCGCGCGAGGTGCATGGCGCCGCGGCCGTGGCGGACCAGGCGCTCACCTTCTCCCGCCTCGGCGGCCGGGACCTTCACGCCCGGCCCGCGCTCGTCAACGGGGCGGTGGGCGTGGTCAGTTCGCGGGAGGGGCGGCCGTACTCGGTGCTGGCCTTCACGGTCGCGGACGGCAGGATCGTGGCGATCGACATCCTGGCCGACCCCGAGCGGCTGAGCGGGCTCGATCTGGCGGACCTGGACTGAGGAACCGGGCCGGCGAACCGGGCCCGGCGAACCGGGCCCGGCGAGCCTGGGCTGACGAACCGGGCCCGGCCGACGGTGCGCTCGGTGGTGACCGGCGAGCGGCCGCCGTCGGCGGCGGCCGCGTTCCGGCTCGCGCCAGAGCTGGTGGCCGCGCGGTTCGACACGCTCACCGCGGCGGCCGAGGGATGTGACGTGCTGCTGGCGACCGGCCTGATGCCGGCCAGCGCACGCTCGGTGGCCGAGAAACTGGGCATCCCCTATGTGTTCGCGTGCTTCCATCCGTTCGGACTGCCGTCGCGGCACTTCCCTCCGGGGAGGCGGCCGGGCACACCGTCCCCCCGGGAGGAGACCGACCTCACGGTGCTGTGGGAGCAGGACGCCCAGCGGGTGAACGAGCTGTACGGCGAGGCGGAGAACCGCCACCGGGCGGCGATCGGCCTGCCGCCGGTGGACAACGTCCGCGACTACGTCTTCACCGACCGGGCATTGCTGGCGGCGGACCCGGTCCTGGGCCCGTGGCAGGACATGACGGAACTCGACCTCGTCCAGACCGGGGCGTGGATCCTGCCGGACCAACGTCCGCTCCCGGCTGAGCTGGAGGCGTTCCTGGCCGCCGGTGAACCGCCGGTCTACGTGGGCTTCGGCAGCATGGCCATGTCGGCCGCGCTGAAGGTGGCCCTGACCCCCGGGACCCGGGTACGGGCGAGGGACGTGGCCGGCGCGATGCGCACCGACGGGACGACGGTGGCCGCGAAGCTGCTCCTCGACGCCGGGGCGTCGGGCGGTCAGGCGCGCAGGTAGGTGAGGACCGCCAGGACGCGTCGGTGTCCGTGGCCGTCCAGGCGGAGGTCGAGTTTCTGGAGGATGGAGCTGACGTGCTTGTTGACCGCGGCCTCGGTGACATAGAGGTCGCGGGCGATCTCGGCATTGGAGCGTCCCTCGGCCATGAGGGAGAGGACCTCGCGCTCCCGGGGCGTGAGCCGTCGCAGGGGGTCCTGCCGTCGGCGCAGGAGCTGCCGCACCACCTCGGGGTCCATGACCGTCGCCCCGGCGGCCACCTGTTCGACCGCGTTCGCGAACTGGGTGACGGCGCTGACCCGGTCCTTGAGCAGATAGCCGATGCCGCTCTCGCTGCCCAGGTCGAGCAGATGGGTGGCGTAGGACTGCTCGATGTACTGGCTGAGCACCAGAATGGGCAGGCCGGGGCGGTGGCCGCGCAGCGCGACCGCGGCGCGGAGGCCGTCGTCGGCGTTGCCCGGTGGCATCCGCACATCGGTGATGACGATGTCGGGGTCGTGCTCATGGGCCGCGGCGATCAGCGCGTCGGCGTCGCCGACGGCCGCCGACACCCGGTGGCCGAAGCGGGTGACCACGCTGACCAGGCCGTCCCGCAGCAGCGGTGAGTCTTCGGCGAGCACGATGTTCAGCGGCACGGGAGCTCCACGCGCAGCAGTGTAGGGCCGCCCGCCGGGCTGGATATCCGCAGTCTGCCGTCCGCCGCGGCGACGCGGTCGGCCAGGCCGACAAGACCGGTGCCTGCGGCCGGGTCCGCCCCGCCGACGCCGTTGTCCCGGACGGTCAGCGTCAGGACATCCGCGTCCAGCCGGGCGTGGACCTCGGCCCGGGTGGCCCGGCTGTGCTTGGTGGCGTTGGCCAGGGCCTCGGCGACGACGAAGTACGCCGTGCTCTCCACGGTCGCGGGCAGGCGGTACGGAAGCCGGATGTCCACGGCGACCGGCAGGGCGGAGCGGGTGGTGAGGTTGTCCACGGCCGCGGCGAGGCCGTGGTCGGTGAGCGCCTTGGGGTGCACACCCCGGCTGAGCTCGCGCAACTCGTTGACGGCGAGGGTGACTTCGCCCTGGGCCAGCGCGAGCTGCCGGGCCACCGGCGAGCCCGGCTCCGCGTCAAGACCGGCCAGGCCGAGCAGGACGTTGATGGAGACCAGCCGCTGCTGGGCGCCGTCGTGCAGGTCCCGCTCGATCCGCCGGCGCTCCGCGTCGAAGGCGTCCACCAGACGCGCCCGGGAGGCCCGGACCTCGGTGAGCTCCCGGCCCAGTTCGCCGTCGCGCGGCGCCAGGATCAGCCGGGTCAGCGCGGCGCGGGCACCGGCCCAGGCGGTGATGGTGTACGGCGCCGCCGGCAGCAGGCACAGGCCGATGACCAGCCACGGCCAGGCGCCGGGGTCATCCACCGGCGATGTCATGAGCAGGACGGGCAGGCCGAGGGCGAAAGCCAGGACGAGCAGGTCCATCCACCACAGGGCGGTCATCGACACCGCGGTGAAGCTCAGCTCACGCCAGGTCGCGGGCTCCCGCAGCCGGGTCTCCAGCCACCCCCGCAGCCCGGGGCGTTCCGGGGCCCGGTGCGGATCCGGCGCCGGGTCCGGGTCCACGAGCCGCAGCCGCCCGCGTTCGATCCGGGTGACGACGATGCCGGACAGCGCCACGGCGAGGAGGAGAACGGCCCCCACCCCCACGATCAGCGACACCAGCCCGGCCAGGGCCATGGTCAGCAGCGTGACCATGGCGATCGCGCCGAAGACGACACCGGACAGCAGATAGGCCAACGCCCGCCAGGGCCAGGCCGAGGCCAGGAACCCCAACGGACGCTGAGCGAGAGCCTGCCAGGCTGTTCGAGAAGGCACCCGCAGAAGATATGCGACCCGGCGCCGCCCGGTCGGTAGTGCGCGCACTACCTCTGATCTCGTACCCACACCAATGCGGTGCCCGCCCCGGCCCCGGTGGGATGGGCGCCATGCCGATCCGAAGCCACAGACGTCTCGTCCGCCTTGCGCTTGCCCCGCTCATCGCCTTGACGGCGTTGGGGTGCCCGGCGACGGCCCACGCCACCACCCCATCCCACCCCACACTGGACGCCGCCTCGATCGACGCCTACGTCAACGCCTATATGGAGCGGACCGACCTGCCGGGCGCCGTAGTGGCGGTCACCAGGGGCGACCAGGTCGTCCACGCGGCCGGATACGGGCACACCGCGGCCGGGAAGGCCATGACCGCGCGGACACCGGTGCCCGTGGCCTCGCTCTCCAAGTCCATGACCGCGCTGGCCGTCATGCGGCTGGCCGAGGAGGGCCGAGTCGACCTGGACACACCGGCCCATCGCTATCTGCCCGAGTTCACGATGGCCGACCGGCGGGCCGAGAAGATCACCGTACGGCAACTGCTGAACCAGACATCGGGCATGGCCGACTCCGCCTACCCCGACCTCACCCGGCCCCAGGCACATACGCTCACCGAGGCGGTCGCGGACATGCGCGGCGCCCGGCTCGCCGCGCGGCCGGGCACCGAGTGGAACTACCACAACCCCAACTACTTCGTCGCCGCACGGCTGGTCGAGGTCGTCAGCGGGCGGCCCTTCGCGGACTACCTGGCCACCCAGGTGTTCCGGCCGCTGGGCATGACCCGCACCGAGTCGGTCGACACCACCGATGAGATGCCCGATCACGCCCGGGGCTACGTCCGCGCCTACGGCATGATGTTCCCGCGCTCCCACCCCCGCTGGTTCGCGGCCGGGGGCCACGGCGTCGTCACCACGGCGCACGACCTCGCCCAGTGGCTGATCGCCCAGAACAACCGGGGCGTGTCCGCGGCGGGGCGGCGCGTCGTCTCCGCACGGAGCATCGACATCACGCACACCCCACCGAAGGGCCGCGAGTACGCCATGGGCTGGTCCGTGACCCCGCCCGGGGAACAGCCCCGGCAGATCCGGCACACCGGGGAACTCCTGACCCACAACGCCATCCAGACGCTGCTGCCCGACAGCCGGACCGGCATCGCGATCGTGGCCAACACCGGCATGATCTCCGGGGACGACGCCGCCGTCATGCTGGACGGACTGGTCGACCTGACCCAGGGCAAGTCGCCCGCGGTGCGCACCCCGTTCACGATGAAGGCCGACTACGTCCTCGCGGCGCTCACCCTGCTGGCCATCGCCCTGGGCGTGCTCGGCGCCGTTCGGGCGCCCCGCTGGGCACGGCGCACCGCGGACCGGCCGCTGTGGCGAGTGGCCCTGCGCATGCTGCCCTGCGCCATCCCGATCATCCTGTTCGCCCAACTCACCGACCTGATCGGGCTGTTCATGAACCGCGAGGGCACCCTGGCCCAGCTCGTCTACATCTGGCCCGCCCTCGTCATCTGGTCGGCCACGGCCGCCCTGGCCGCCACCGTGGTGATCATCGCACGGTCGCTCGCCGTGCTCCGGACCCGGAGGGCCCGGGTTCTCCGGGTCCGGGGATGTCCTCGGAACGGGGCCGGGGACGGATCGCCGACGGTGCGGGGGGATGCCCTCGGAGCGGGGTCCGGGGCGGAGCCCCGGTGAGGCCGGGGGCGCCCCCGGAACCGGAACCGGGGCCGGGGGGCGGAACCCCGGTTCCGGGGAGGGGCGGGGTGGGGGAGCGGCCCTCACTCCCCGCCGTAGCGGGCCAGGGTCCGGCGGGCCGTGGCCGCCATCGCCTCGTCCACCATCCGCCCCTCGAAGCGCACCGCCCCCGCCCCCTCCGCCTGCGCCCGCTCCACCGCCGCGATCAGCCGCCGGCAGCGGGCCAGCTCCTCCGCGCCCGGCGAGAACACCTCGTTGACCACCGGCACATGGGACGGGTGGATCACCGCCATCCCCTCGTACCCCAGCGCACGGTTCTGCTCGGCGAAGCGCCGTAGTCCCGCGAGGTCCGCCACGTCCGCCCACAGCCCGGCCACCGGGTGGGGGCGGTCCGCGGCGCGGGCGTCGAGCAGCACCCGGGCCCGTAGCTCGCGGGTCTCCTCGCCCTCGGGGCTCCAGCGGTAGCCGACCGCCCGTTCCACGTCCCCGCCCGGAGCGGCCACCGCGCCCAGGTGGGCGATCCGGGCGGCGGCCCGGCCGATGGCGTACGCCTCGCGCAGCCCGCGCGCCGTCTCCAGCAGCGGCAGCAGGGCGAAGTTCCCCTCGGGCAGGCCGTGTTCGCGCTCGCACCAGGCCAGCAGCCGGTCGGCGGTGGTCACGTCCTCGGGGCCGCTCACCTTGGGCAGCACGATGCCGTAGAGCCCGGGACGGGCCACCGCGCGCAGGTCGTCGGCGCCCTGCCAGCCCGCCGCGCGGTCCAGCGCGTTGATCCGTACGAGCAGCCGCATCGGACCGGGCGTCCCGGCCGCCCGGTCGACGGCCGCGGCCACGGCCTCCCGCGCCGCCGCCTTGCCGTCCTCCGGGACGGCGTCCTCCAGGTCGAGGATGGCCGCGTCGGCGCCCGCCGCCTCCGCCTTGGGCAGCCAGCCGGTGCGGCCGCCGGGCACGAAGAGCAGCGAGCGCAGGGGGACGCGGGGCGCGGTCACCCCTGTCACGCCGGTCACCCCTGTCACGCCGGTCACGCCGTCAGATGACACCCTCGGCCTCCAGCTTCGCCAGCCGCCCGTCGTCGATGCCCAGCCACTCCCCGTAGACCAGCGCGTTGTCCGCGCCAAGCGCGGGGCCGGTCCGCCACACCGCGCCGGGGGAGCGGTGGAAGCGCGGGATGACCGCCTGCATCCGCACCGGGCCGAGGTCGGGGTCGTCCACCGTGATGATGTCCTCGCGTTCGGCGTAGACCGGGTCGGCGACGATATCGGCGGCGGTGAACACCCGCGAGGCCACCACCTCGGCCCGCTCGAACGCCGCGAGGCACTCGGCCGCCGGGCGCGCCGCCACCCACTCCCGCAGCGCCGTGTCGAGCCGCTCGCGCCCCGCGTGCTGCTGCTCCACGGTGGCGAACTCCTCGTCGGGCAGGCCCAGCAGCCGCACCACATTGCGCACCGAGCGGGTGGTGGCGGAGGTGACGGTGAGCCAGTCGCCGTCGGCGCTGCGGTAGGTGTTGATGACGGCGGCCGGGGCGACGGCCAGCTGGTTGCCCGCCCGCTCGGGGGCCGCGCCGAGCTGGTCGTACGCGATGATCTGCCACTCCACCAGGCGGTACAGCGGCTCGAACAGCGCCAGGTCGATCCACTCGCCGTCGAAGGAGTCCGGATCGGTGTCACGGCGGTGCAGGGCGGCCAGGACCGCGAACGCGCCCATCAGCCCGGTGACCGCGTCGCCGTGCGAGAAGCCGGTGTGCACGGGCGGGCCTTCGGGGAAGCCGGTCAGATGGACCACCCCGCTGCGGGCCTCGCCCATCTTCCCGAAGCCCGGCGCGTCGGCCCGCGAGGAGGTGGCGCCGAAACCGGAGATCTGCAGCAGGATCGCGGTGGGGTTGAGCGCGTGGACGGCCTCCCAGTCCAGGCCCCAGGCGCGCAGCCGGCCCGCCCGGAGCGTCACGATCACCACATCGGCCCAGGCGATCAGCTCCCGGGCGACCTCCCGGCCCTCCTCGTGGTGCAGATCCAGGGTCACCGAGCGCTTGTTGCGGCCCGCCACCTTGAACCAGAGCGGTACGCCGTCGCGCCGCGGGCCCATCGCCCGCGCCGCGTCACCGGAGCCCGGCGGCTCCACGTGGACGACGTCCGCGCCCTGGTCGGCGAGCATGCCCCCGGCGAGGGGGCCCGCCACCACATGCGCGAATTCCACCACCTTCAGCCCCGTGAGCTGTCCCTGCCCTGTGCTGGTCTGGTCCTCCATGCGGCCAGGCTGCGGGGCGGGGCGTATGCGCGTCCAGCAATGAAGAGGGATCAATTCATGCGGATCTCGCAAGGATCGCATGACCCCGCACGGGATCGCCGGACTCCGCACAACAGGACCGCAGGACCCAGCACCGGATCGCAGGACCCCGCACCAGACCGCCGGACTCCGCCCGAGCCGGGGCCGGTCGGCGCTCCCGGCCCCTCACCGGTCCTCGCCCGCCTCCTCCCACACCACCCCCGCCGGCAACGCGTCAGCGGCGGAGCGGAACTCCTCCAGCTGCTCCAGGAAGCGGCGCGCCCCCGGTGGAAGCGTGCGGCGCGTCGGCAGGACGACGTACAGCCGGCGCTCCACCACCGGCCCCACCAGCGGGCGCCGCACCAGCCGGCCCGGCACCACCAGCGGATGGACCAGGGCGGGCAGCGCGGAGACGCCGAGCCCGGCCGCCACAAGACCGCCCACCGTGGCCACGTTGGACGCCTCGGCCGCCGGGTTCGCCTCCATCCCCGCCTGGGCGAAGGCCGCGTCGGTCATCCGGCGCACGCTGGAGTCGGTGCCCACCGCGAGGAACGGCTCCCGGCCCAGCTCCTCCCAGGTCACCTCCGCCCGCTCGGCCAGCGGATGGTGCTCCGGGAGCACCGCGTCGAAGCGGTCCCGCACCAGCGGCCGCAGCGTCACGCCCGGGGCGCGCCGGGCCACCGTGCTGACCGCGAAGTCGGCGTCCCCGTCGACCACCCGGTCCAGCACCGAGCGCTCCAGCCCGTCCAGCAGCCGTACGGTCATCTCCGGGCGCCGCGCCCGGAAGGCGGAGATCACCGGCGGCAGCAGCACGGCCGCGACCGAGGGCAGGGTCGCCAGGGCCACCGCACCGCGCTCACCGGCGCCGTAGCGCCCCAGCTGGGCCAGGCCCGCGCGGTGCGCGGAGAGGATCTGGTCGGCGATGCGCAGCGCCTCGGCGCCCGCCGGGGTGAGCCGCACATTGCGGGTGTCCCGCTCCAGCAGCCGCATCCCCAGCGTCCGTTCCAGATCGGCGACCGCCCGGCTCAGCGACGACTGGGACACATGCAGTTCGGCGGCGGCCGCGGTGAAGCTCACGGCGCGCGCGACCGCCGCGTACGCGGTCAACTGGCGCAGGGTGACGTCCATGGTCCGTGAGCGTAGGCGCGGCGGCCGGACAGGGGAACTGTTGCGCGAAACGCATGGATAGATCTGTGTTCGATGCTGGACGCGGATCTTTCCCCGCTCGGAAACTCTTCGGCAGCACCCGACCGGACGAGGAAGCGAGCGGCCATGCTGGCAGTACTGGGGTTCTGCACGATCGGCGGCTTCCTGCTGCTCACCATGACCAAACGGGTCTCGGTGCTGGTGGCACTCGTCCTCACGCCCGTGGTCACCGCGGTCATCGGCGGATACGGCGACGAGCTGGGCCCGATGGCGCTCGACGGGCTGTCCAAGGTCGCCCCGACCGGCATCATGATCGCCTTCGCGGTGCTCTACTTCTGCCTGATGATCGACGCGGGCCTCTTCGAACCGCTGATCCGCGGCATCCTGCGCGCAGCAAAGAACGACCCGGTGCGGATCACGGTCGGCACCGCCGTTCTGACCGTGTGCGTCGCGCTCGACGGCGATGGCGCCTCCACCTTCCTCATCACCGTCTCCGCGCTGCTCCCCGTCTATCAGCGGCTGGGGATGAGCCGGCTGGTGCTTGCCGGGGTGGTCGGCCTGGGCGCGGGCGTGATGAACATGATCCCGTGGGGCGGGCCGACGGCCCGCGCCGCCGCGGCCCTGAAGATCGACACCTCCGACATCATCACGCCGCTGCTGCCCGCACTCGCCGCCGGTATCGCCTGGGTGCTGCTCGCCGCGTACCTCATCGGACGCCGTGAGCGGCGGCGGCTCGGCGCGCTCGAGCCCGCCCCGCGCGCCGAGGTGGCGGTCGGGGACGGCCCCGGCACACCGCGGGTCGCCGCCCGCCCCGGTGTCGCGCTCACCGTCTTCAATCTGCTGCTCACCGTGGCCCTGCTGGTCTGCCTGGTGCTGGAGGCCATGCCGCTGCCGGTGTTGTTCGTCTTCGCCTTCGTCCTCGCGCTGCTGGTCAACCACCCGCGCTGGGAGGACCAGCAGGAGCTGCTGGAGAAGCACGGCAAGAGCGTGGTGCTCGTCATCACCATGATCTTCGCGGCCGGGGTGTTCACCGGCATCCTCGGCGGCACCGGGATGATCGAGAAGATGGCCGAGGCGCTGGTCGACATCATCCCCGACGGGCTCGGCGGACATCTGCCGGTGCTCGTGGCCGTCACCAGCATGCCGCTGAGCCTCGTCCTCACCCCGGACGCCTACTACTTCGGCGTGCTGCCGGTGCTCGCCGGCACCGCCGACGCCTTCGGCACCGACCACGCCGAGATCGCCCGCGCCGCCGTGCTCGGCCAGATGACCACCGGCTTCCCGCTGAGCCCGCTCACCGCCGCGACCTTCATCCTCCTCAGCATGAGCGGCGTCCAGCTCGGGGAGCACCAGCGCTTCCTCTTCCGCTGGGCCTTCGGAACCACGCTCGTGATGACCGCCGCCGCCCTCGCGACGGGCGCCCTGCCGCTGTGACCCGGAAGGAACCGCCCATGCCGTCCGCCGGCCGCCTGCCCGCCCTGTCCCTGGCCCTCGCCCTCACCGCCGCCCTCGCCACCCCGCTCGCCCACGCCGCCGGCGCCCCGTCCGCCCGCTCCGCGCTTCCCTCTTTCATCGGTGAGCTGACCCAGCGGCGGTACGACGGGCGGAGCGACGATCTGCTCACCGCCGGGCTCGGCTTCGCGGGGCTGCGCGGACCCATGCCGCGAGCCGCCGACCCCGACCGGCCCACCGCCGCCGAACTGCGCCGCCAGGCCATCTGGGCTTCGGCCGGGATGTCCGCCGGATCCGGCGGCGGCCTCGGCAGGCTCTACGGCCCCGACGTGGACCGGGGCCGCCCCGTGCCCGGGGACGGGAAGGTCGCGGGGGTGGAGTACCGGGCCGTGGCGGGCGGCGAGGCCCCCGGCGTGAGCTTCGTGGTGCAGGTGCCGGACGGCTTCGACCGTGCCCGGCCGTGTGTGGTGGCCGCGCCCGCGACCGGGCTCGGCGGTGTCTACAGCATGGTCGGCACCGCCGGGGCCTGGGGCCTGCACCACCGCTGCGCGGTCGCCTACACCGACAAGGGGATGGGCCCGGCCTTCGACGATCTGCACTCGGGCACCGTCATGGGCTACGACGGCACCACCGGCCCACGCGCCGAACTCCGCGGCCGCACCGTCTTCGACGCCGGGCTGAGCGACGCCGAGCGCGCCCGCTTCGACGCGGAGCACCCGTACCGCGTCGCCTACAAGATGGCCCACTCGGGGATGAACCCGCAGGCCACCTGGGGGCGCGAGGTACTGCGCTCGATACGGCTCGCCCTCGCCGTGCTGAACCGCGACTGGCGCGCCGGAGCTCCTGGGGGCGGCTACACCCCGGCCTCCACCACGGTGCTGGCCACCGGCGTCTCCAACGGCGGGGGCGCGGCCATCGCCGCGGGCGAGGATGACCGCACCGGGCTCGTCGACGCCGTCGTGGCCTCCGAACCGCAGCTGAACCTGGCCCCGCTGAACGGCGTCCGGGTCCGCCAGGACGGTCGGGACGTACCCGCCGCGGGGCTGCCGCTGATCCGCTACAACGCGCTGGCCTCGCTGCTCCAGCCCTGCGCCGCGCTCACCGAGCCCACCGCACCCGGCTACGCCGCCCTGGACGTGCCCGCCGCCCGCCGCCGCTGCGCCGCCCTGGTCGGGGACGACCCCCGTCTGATCCCGCGCCGGGACGCCGAGCGGGCGGGTCCGGACGGGCTGCCGCGCCTCGCCCAGGAGGCCCTGGTACGCGCCGGGTTCCAGCCCCAGTCGGGGTATCTGCAGGTCTCGCACTACGACCCGCAGACCCCCGCCTCCTACGCGATGAGCCTCGCCCGCGCCTCGGTCGCCGACGCGCTGTGCGGCTACGGCTGGGCCCGCACCGACTCCTCCGGATCTCCCGCGCCGTACCGCACGGCGGAGCTGGCCGGCGCCTTCGGCACCAGCTCCGGCCGGGCGCCCGCCCCCGGTGTGCTGATCGACGAGAACTCGCCCGGCGGGCCGGTGGCCGACGCCCGCTCCGTCGGACCCGGCGGTGAGCACGACTACAACCTGCGGGGAGAGGCTTGCGTCTACCGGCTCGCCTTCCCACGGGCCGGGGCGCCGCGCGCCGAGCGGGACTGGGCCGCACGGCTCGCCGAGGGCCTGGACGCGACCCGGCGCGACGGCGACTTGCACGGCAAGCCGACGCTCATCGTGCAGGGCCGCGACGACACCCGGGTGCCGGTCAACCACAGCTCGCGGCCGTACCTCGGGCTCACCTCGCGCGCCGGGCACGGGCCGGGCACCGTCGCTTACGCCGAGATCACCCACGCCCACCACAGCGACTCCCAGGCCGCCGGGCTGGACAACCGGTACGTCCCGCTCGGCTACTACTACCAGCAGGCCCTGGACCTGATGTGGGAGCGGCTCCAGGGGCGGGCCGCGCTGCCGCCCAGCCAGGTCGTGCGCACGGTGCCGCGCGGCGGTGAGCCGGGGCACGCCCCCGAGCTGACCCCGGCCCATGTGCCCCCCCATCGCGGCCGACCCGGCGGCGCGGGACCGGATCCGGGTGACGGGCGGGACGGTGCGGGTGCCCTGATCGGGTCCCGCACGGAGCGGGCCGGGCCGCGGCAGCGGGGCGGGGTCGGCTTCAGTAACGGCGTACGAATTCCAGCCCCGGGCTGCCCGGCTCCACTCCGAGGTGCGTCGCCGCCTCCGCGGACACGCCCACCGCCCGCACCTGCCGTACCACCCGCTTCACGGCGCGCCCCGGTCGGAGAGCGCGGCGGGGACCTGCGGGTGCGGACGCGGGACCACGTCCATGGCCCGCCGGGTCGGCCGGGCGGAAGAACGGCCGGTGGCTCGCCGAGCGGGCGGGCTTCGCGGAAGCCGCCCGCGGGCGGTCCCCGTCAGCTCCCGGCCAGGGGCGGGCGGTGCGGTTCGATGACCGTGACCCCGCCCCTGCCGCCGGAGGCCATCGTGGACAGCGCCTCCGGGACCGCGTCCAGCCCGATGACATCGGTGACCAGCAGATCCGGCCGCAGCGAACCGGCCTCGACCATCTCCATCATCGGACCGTAGTCGTGGGCGGCCATGCCATGGCTGCCCAGCAGCCGCAGCTCCAGCGCGATGACCCGGTCCATCGGGATCATCGGGGTCCCGGCGGCCGGGGGCAGCAGCCCGACCTGCACATGACGGCCGTGGCGGCGCAGGCTCTTGATGGACGCCGCGCAGGTCCGCGGGGAGCCCAGCGCGTCGAGCGAGACATGGGCGCCGCCGCCCGTCGCGTCCGCGACCGCATCCGCCACCGAGCCCAGGGTGGACGCCACGTCCACGCACACCGCCGCGCCGAACCGGGACGCGAGGGCGAGCGCCTGCGGCGAGATGTCCACCGCCACCACCCGGGCCCCGGCCGCGGCGGCGATCATCACCGCGGACAGCCCCACCCCTCCGCAGCCGTGCACTGCCACCCACTCGCCCGGGGCCACCCGGCCCTGGGCGACGACGGCGCGGAAGGCGGTCGCGAAGCGGCAGCCCAGACCGGCGGCGGTGGTGAACGACAGCTCGTTGCGTATCCCGACCAGGTTCACATCGGCGTCCTCGATCGCCACGTACTCGGCGAACGAGCCCCAGTGGGTGAACCCCGGCTGCGTCTGCCGCTCGCACACCTGCTGGGCGCCCTCCGCACAGGCGGCACAGCGCCCGCAGGCGCACACGAACGGCACGGTGACCCGCTGCCCCGGGCGCCAGTTGAGGACGTCGGGGCCGACCTCCTCTATCACCCCCGCCAGCTCATGGCCGGGGACGTGCGGCAGCCGGATGTCCGGGTCGTGCCCCATCCAGCCGTGCCAGTCGCTGCGGCACAGTCCGGTGGCCTCGACGCGGATCACCGCGCCGCGCGGGGAGGGAGCGGGGTCCTCGACGCTCCGGACCTCGGGCCGGCGCCCGAACTCGTCGAACACCACAGCACGCATGGACACCGCTCCCTCGCTCGACCACATCCCCCATGACCCGTGTGTCCAGGCGGGCCCTAGAACCTACACCACAACCGGCCGGTATCAGCCCTTGCGGGTGGCGCCCACCGACGGCGGTTCCGCGCCCCGGCCGGTGCCCCAGGACGAGGGCTCGGTGGACAGCCGGTGGGCCAGCTTTCCGCCGTGGGCCACCTGGTCCCAGTCCAGCCACGTCCGCGCCACGTTCCGGCCGTTCAGCGACACACTCCGGACATACCGCTTGGCGTCGCTCGCGCCCGGCGCGGTGACCGTGAGCGTGCCGCCCTGCCGGATGCCGTAGTGCCCGATGCGGACCACGGCCGAGGAGAACTGCGGACTGGACAGGGCGAGGAAGTCCCCGCCGCTCATCGTCGGGTACAGCCCCAGCGAGGAGAAGACGTACCAGGCCGACATGGTGCCGAGGTCGTCATTGCCGGTCATCCCGTCCGGGCCGGTGGTGAACAGGGTCATCGCCGCCCGCACCACGGTCGCCGCCTTCGCGGGCGCGCCCGCCCACAGATACATGTACGGGGCGTGCAGATCGGGCTCGTTGTTCGGGTTGTAGGTGGGCTTGCCGTAGTAGTCGTACGGGGCGGAGATCCAGTCCTTACGGGCGGTGCCCGCCGGGTCGGTGAGCAGCTTGCCGTAGGCGAAGAAGTCGTCGAGCCGCTTCTCGGTCGCGCTCCTGCCGCCCATCAGCCCCACGAGCCCGGCCGGGTCCTGCGGCACCAGCCACTGGTACTGGTAGGCGCCGCCCTCGTGGAACTGCCGGCCCGCCTCCACCGGGTCGTACGGGGTCACCCACGCGCCGTCGGCCCTGCGCGGCCGGAACTGCCCGATCGAGGCGTCCCAGAGCGTGCGGTACGTCTGGCCGCGCTCGGCGAACATCCGGGCGTCGGCGCGGTGGCCGAGCCCGCGCGCCATCAGGGCGAGCGCGGCGTCCGCGGCCGAGTACTCCAGGGTGGCCGAGGCCGGGTGGACGCAGTCGTTGTCGCCACCCTTGTCGGCGCAGTCGGTGCCGAGCTTCAGCCCCGAGGGGACGTAGCCCAGCTCGCGGTAATAGTCCACTCCGGAGCGGCCGTTGTAGGGGGAGTCGGCGGGCGGGGTGCTGGTGGCGTTCTTCTTCAGCAGCGCGTACGCCTCGTCCTCGTGCCCGGCCAGCAGGCCCTTGGACCACGCCTCGACGAGGAAGGGGGTCACCGGGTCACCGGTCATGATGTTGGTCTCGCTGTTGGCCAGCGCCCAGCGCGGCAGCCAGCCGCCGTCCCGGCCGATGGCGACCACCGACAGCGCGACATCGCGGGCCACCCCCGGCTCCACCATCTCCAGCAGCTGGTTCTGTGGCCGGTAGGTGTCCCACAGCGAGAAGTTCTGGTACGGGGTATAGCCGGAGGCGGTGTGGGTCGCGCCGTCGAAGCCGGTGTAGCGGCCGTCCACGTCGCCCGCCACATTGGGGTGCAGCTGGGCGTGGTACAGCGCGGTGTAGAAGGCGCGCCGCCGCTCCTCGGTGCCGCCGCCGACCCGGATCGCGTCGAGCTTCTTCCGCCAGGTGTCGTGGAGCGCGGCGCGGGTGGCGTCGAAGTCGTAGGAGTCCCCGGTCTCCGCCGCGAGGTTCTTGCGGGCGCCCTCGGGGCCGGTGTACGACAGCCCGACCTTGACCACCACATCCCGGTCCTCGGTGGCGTCGAAGGTGGCCCAGGCGCCGTTGCCGCCCTCGCCGGCCGCCTCGCGGGAGCCGGGGGTGGGGGTGGTGCCGCGCCAGGTGCCGTAGGAGGCGAAGGGGCGGTCGAAGGTGGCGGTGAAGTAGACGGTGTGCCGGTCCTTCCCGGCGCAGAAGTTCCCGGCCTCCACCCGGCCCTCGACGGTCCGGTCGCCGACCACGCGGATCTCGGAGCCGAAGACCTTCTGATTGGCCTTGCCGGTGTTGAACAGCACATTGGCCGCGCCGGTGGCCGGGAAGGTGTAGCGCTGCCAGCCGGTGCGCTGGGTGGCGGTCAGCTCGGCGTCGATGCCGTAGGACTTCAGGCCCACCCGGTAGTACCCCGGGGTGGCCTCCTCGTCGTCATGGCTGTAGGTGGAGCGGTAGTGGTCCGGGTCGACGTCGCTGACCGCGCCGGTCGTCGGCATGATGGGCAACTCGCCCGCCACCCCGCAGCCTACCCCGGACAGATGGGTCTGGCTGAAGCCGTGGATGGCGTTCTGGTCGTAGTCGTAACCGCCTTGGCCGCCGGTGTCCGGGCTGACCTGGACCATGCCGAACGGGGCGCTCGCCCCGGGGAAGGTGTTGCCGAAGTTCTCGGTGCCCACGAACGGATGGACCAGCGACGTGGGGTCGGCCGGAGGGGACGCGGCCGAGGCGGCGGCCGCCGCGCCCGGCGGTCCCAGCAGACCGCCGCCCAGCAGCGCCGCCGCCACCACGCCCGCGACCGTGCCCGCGGCGCGGGCACGGATTCCACCGATCAGCGACCGCATGGGACGCACCTCCGTTTGACAACGTTGTCCGACCAAGGTCGCGAAACTCTGGCATGAGGGAGGGACGGTGTCAATGACCCGTGCGCGGGCGGGTCATTGACGCACAGGCCAATGACACCGCCCGGGCACAAGGGTGTGCCGTCCGGGCGGGCACGGGGCCCGTGGCGTCCGCTCGAGCGCGGGGCCGTGGCATCCGCCCGGGCGCGGGGCCCGTGGCGTCCGCTCGGGCGCGGGGCTGTGGGGTCCAGGGCCGTGGCGTCCGGGGCGCACAGGACCGTGGCGTCGTGGGTCGCGCAGGGCCGTGGCGTGGGCGTGCGCAGGGCCGTGACGTTCGCCCGCGCGCCGGGGCGTGGCGTCCGCGCGTGCGCGGGGCCGTGGCGTCCA
>NZ_JACVYG010000038.1:0-109532 GCF_014712245.1 Streptomyces sp. 5-10 | reverse complement strand
CGCGGCCCCCGCCGGACCGGACGCGGCCCCCGCCGGACCGGGCGCGGCGCCCGGCACACCCTGCGCCCCGGGGCCGCTCGTCGCGTTCGTACCGCCCGTCGCGTCGGTCATGTCGTCGCCGCCCTCTCCATCTCCAGCTCCACTTCCGTGCCCCCGTCCGGCGCGGACCTCAGCCGCGCCGTGCCGCCGTTCCGCTGCATCCGGCCGATGATCGACTCGCGTACGCCCATCCGGTCCTCCGGCACCGCGTCCACGTCGAAGCCGGGGCCGCGGTCGCGCACGGAGATGAACACCGTGGCCCCCTCGACCTCGGCGAAGACCTGGACGGCCCCGCCGTCGCCACCGTACTTGGCCGCGTTGACCATCGCCTCGCGCGCCGCCTGTATCTGTGCGCCCAGTTTCTCGTCCAGGGGGCAGTCGCCGACCACCACCACCTCGATCGGGACGCCGTGGTGGTCCTCGACCTCCGCCGCCGTCTTCTTCACCGCCTCCGCGAGGGTGTCCGGCTCCTCGGCCTCGTCCTTGCCCGTGCCCTCCGGCCGGTAGAGCCACGCGCGCAGCTCCCGCTCCTGGGCGCGGGCGAGGCGGGCCACCTCGCGGGGGTCCTCCGCGTTGCGCTGGATCAGGGTGAGGGTGTGCAGCACGGAGTCATGGACGTGGGCCGCCACCTCCGCCCGCTCCTGCGCGCGGATGCGCATCAGCCGTTCCTCGGAGAGGTCCTGCGTCATCCGCACCACATACGGGCCCACCAGCAGCGCGATGCCGACAAGGACGGCCAGGGCCGCCTGCAGCACGGCCCCCAGGTGCTTGGCCGAGCCCTGGAGGACGACGATCCCGGACACCCCGGCGGCCACCAGCACGACCCCCGCGGCGCCACGGGCCAGCGGCAGGACCCGCTTGCTGCGGCTGAGCTCGACCCACTGGGCGCGGCGGGCGTTGTCCGCCTGACGCCAGAAGAGGGCGACGCCCGCGCCGATGAGGAGGAGCGGCCAGATGTAGGTGTTGGCGCGGCCGAGCTGGAAGCCCTGGACGAAGATCCCCATGCCGACGAAGAGGGCGACCAGGGCGATGATCTGGCCGCGCTCCGGCCTGCGGGCCAGGATCCGGCGGCGGCCGTCGGGGCCCACGGCGGTGAGCGGGCGGCCGGCGGTCGTCTCCACGCCGCCGACGCCGAGCGGGACGATGAACCAGAAGAGCGCGTAGACGAGCGCGCCGAACCCCTCCGCCATGAACAGCGCGATGAAGACGATCCGCACCCAGGCGACCGGCAGCCCGAGATGCCCCGCGAGCCCGCGCGCCACACCGCCGAGGAGGCGGCCTTCGGCACTGCGGTAGAGCTTGCGCGGGGGTGGCTCGGGGGCCGTGGGGGGCACTGCGGCGGTCATGGCTCGATCGTCACACGCCCGGCCGACAACGAGCATCAGGGTCGCCCCTGATCGTTCCCCGACCCGGGGACGGCGGCCGGGCCGAGCCCGGGGCCCGGGGGCGCTGCGCCCGGGAGCCCAAGGGCGGGGCGGAGACCGGGGCGGCCGCGCTCGGCGGCGGGGGTCGGGGGTCGGGCCCGGAGGCCGGGGGCCGCTGCGCCCAGGGCCCAGAGGCCGGGGGTCGGAAGCCGGGGCCCGGAGGCCAGGGGCGCTGCGCCCCGGGGCCCAGAGGCCGGGGTCGGAGGTCGGAGGTCGAGGGCCGGGGACGCTGCGCCCGCGCACCGGGGTCGACCGACATCCGCCTCGTGGCGCCGTCAGTCGTCCGGCGTCGTCCTGGCCGACCGGCGGCGGAACGCGTACGTGAGGGCCGAGGTCAGGGCCGCGACGCAGAGGCCGCACAGGAGGGCCGGGAGGGCGATCTCCGGGCGGACGTCCCACTCCCCGGCCGCGTCCATCCCGTACGCGGCGGCCACGCCCAGGATCACCAACCCGGCCACCAGCTTGCCCGGCTCGAACGGATGGCGGGACCGATCGGGGGACGCATGACGCAGCGGATGACCGCGCGAGTGGTCGGGCCGATGGCCGACCCGATGGCCGAACCCTGGGTGCCCGAACCGATGTCCGAACCGATGGTCGGACCGGTGACCGAACCAGTGACCGAATCGGTGACCGAGCCGATCTCCGAACCGATGGTCGAGCCGATGCCCGAACCGATCCCCGAACGAACGGCGCCTCATGAGCGCTTCACCTCCACCGCACCCAGCCCCATCTCCAGCTTCAGCGAGACCGTGCCCTCGGCCCTGCCGCCGCCCACCGGCTCCAGGGTGAGCTTGCGCTCCCGGTCCGGGCCGATATCGACGTTGTGCTTGTCCCGCTTCTCGCCCGGCAGCCAGATGTCGCCGATCCCGACCTCGATGTCCAGCCTCACCCGGGCGTCGCGCGGGACCGTGACGGCCAGTTTGCCCGCGCCCATCTCCACCCGGCTGGAGACGGAGCTGCCCGCGTCCAGGGCCAGCCGGTCCAGCTTCAACTCGGCGACGCCGCCGCCCAGCTCATAGCCGTCGCGCAGCGACGCCACGGAGGTCGGGGCCCAGGTGCGGCGCGCCCAGTCGGGGGTGACGGCATCGGGGAGGGCGGCCGCGCCCGCCAGCAGCGCGCTCGTCAGCAGCGCGAGGAACACCGTGCCGCCACCGGCCCGCCCCCAGCGGGAGCTGATGACGAGGGCGAGCCCGAAGACCCCCAGCGCGCAGGCGAACCCGATCTCCAGGCTGGTGCCCAGCGGCCGCGAGGACCACCCCGCCCGCGCCCCCACCACGGCGGCGGCGACCGCCACCAGGAAGGCCCAGCCGCCGATCGACGCCCGGTCCGGCACCCGGCGGGCCCGCTCCGCCTTCGCCTCCGCCTTGTCGTACGGGCCGTCGTCCGGCCCCCACAGATAGCCGGTCCGCGACCCGGCCCCGGCGCCGAGCGGCCCGGTCGTACCGTCCTTGACGATCGGGTCGCGCCACCAGGACGGCCCGGGGCCGCCGCGCGTGGGCGGCGCCTTGGTCTCGGGCGGCGCGTCGGCGACGGCCTGGGCCGTGGCCGCGTCCACCGCGCCCACGCTCTCCGCCTGCCGCCGGTGGTGCGACCAATAGCCCGCACCGGCCGCCGCGAGGGCGAGCATGAACGAGAAGTACATGACGCCGCCGTTGTTGAGCATCGACAGGAAGAGCCCACAGCCCACCAGCGCCACCAGCACCGCCGTCAGCCCCGGGCCCTCGACCCGGCCCGAGAGCAGCCTGCGCCCCTCGTTCTCGTCCTCGCCGTGGAACGGGATCAGCAGCCAGCAGAACCCGTACACGATCAGGCCGAGGCCGCCCGCGACGGCCAGCACCGACAGCACCACCCGGAAGATCACCGGGTCCAGATCGCAGTAGCGGCCGAGCCCTCCACAGACCCCCGAGATCACCTTATGGTCACGACTGCGCCGAAGCGGCGTCTGTGACAGGCGGGAACCGGACGCGGCCTCGGCCTCGTCCGCCACGGTGGGTGCTTCGGTCATGCGTCCATGGTGACAACAGGGCCGTACCCGCGACATCCGGCATGCCCCTAGGTCTTCCCTGAGATCTCCCCGGGGGTCACGGCGGCTATCGTGTCGCATCGAACGTGTGCGGGGAGGGGAAAGCGGTGTCGGACGAAGGCCACCTGATAGCCGGACGTTACCGCCTGGTCGAGAAGATCGGCCGTGGTGGCATGGGCACGGTGTGGCGCGCGGAGGACGAACTGCTGGGCCGCCAGGTCGCGGTCAAGCAGCTCTATGTCTCTCCGCACCTCGCCGAGGACGAGCTGACGACCCTGCACGAACGCACCCGTCGCGAGGCGCGCAGCGCGGCCCGCATCACCCACCCCAACGTGGTCGTGGTCCATGACGTGGTGGACCACCACGGACTGCCGTGCATCGTCATGGAGTACGTGCCCTCCACGACCCTCGCCGACCTGCTGAGGGACGGGGGACGCGTCTCGCCCGACGAGGCCGCCCGCATCGGCCGCGGCATGATCGCCGCGCTGCGCGCCGCGCACGCGGCCGGGGTGCTGCACCGGGACGTCAAGCCCGGCAATGTGCTGCTCGGGCCCGAAGGCCGGGTCGTGCTCACGGATTTCGGCATCGCCATGGCCACCGGCACCTCGACGCTGACCAAGACCGGCGAGGTCGTCGGCTCCATCGACTACATCGCGCCCGAGCGGGTCAGGGGCCGCAAACCCGGCCCCGCGTCGGACCTCTGGGCGCTGGGAGCGACGCTCTATCAGGCGGTCGAGGGGCGCCCGCCGTTCCGCAAGGCCACGGCGATCGAGACGGGTTACGCGATCGCCGTCGATCCGCTGGACCCGCCCAAACGGGCGGGCGCGCTGGCTCCGTTGATCGAGAGCCTGCTGGCCAAGGAGCCGGAGCTGCGGCCCTCGGCCGAGGAGACCGAACGCGCGCTGCGGCTCCCGGCCTCGGAGCCCGAGACGACATCGCTGCAGACCCCGCCGCTCGATACGACCGCCACGAATCCGCCGCACGACGCGACCATGAACCTCTCGACGCGGCGGGAGCCCGGCACGGGCACGGACCGGACGACGGGCACGGACGCGCACGCCGCGCCGAACGCGCCCACGACATCGACCCCGTATCACCACACGACCCACACACCGAGCACTCCGCACAACGCGACGAGCGCTCCGCACACCCCGGACCCACGGATTCCCTCGCACACCCCGGGCACCGCCCCGGGCACCGGGAACACCTCCGGCGCGCAGCACACCCCGCCCACGGCCACGCCGTTCACCGCGTCGACGCCGTCCATGACCGCCCAGACGCCGGTGCCCCCGCCCGCCTCCGTTCCGGCGCGCAAGAGCCGTAAGGCGGTGTGGACCGCCGCGGCGACCTCCCTGGCGGTCGTGGCCGTGGCCGGCGGCGTCTATCTGTTCGGCCTCGACCATGACAACGGCGGGGGGAACGGCGGGGGTTCGTCCGCCACGGGCACCCCGTCGGCCTCCCCGACCAAGCCGTACAACGCGCCGTCCGGCTACCACATCGTCACCGAGAAGAAGTTCGGCTTCTCCCTGCCCATCCCCGACGGCTGGACCCGCCAGGAGAAGAACGACCCCGACGGCAACACGGTCGACCGCACCCAGGAGGTCCGCTACCTCGACCCCAACGGGCTGGCCGGTCTGAGGATCAACGTCCTGGACTTCGCCTCCGGCAACCAGGTCCAGCACTTCGAGGACCTGGAGGTCGCGTTCAAGGACAAGAAGGAGTACCCGATCTACGAGCGGTTGCGGCTGCAGGAGACGAAGTACCAGGGCATGCCCGCCGCGATCTGGGAGTTCAAATTCCGGGGCGAGGTACGGATGTTCCGCGCGATCGACCTCGGCTTCGGCAATGAGGGCGACAAGGAGTACGCGATCTACCTGAGCGCCCCGGACGCGGACTGGAGCACCTATCGGCCGATCTTCGACGAGGTCCGGGACGGCTTCCGCATCCTCAGCTGACGGGATCGGGCCCGGGGGCGCACCCCGCGTGAAGAGGCGCGCCCCGCGAGGAGGCGCGCCTCCCGTGAGAGCCGCGAGCTACATGCAGAGCCGCGAGCTACGTGAAGAGCTGCGAGCCCTGTCGGCGCCGGCGCCGGGAGATGGCGACGTCCAGGGAGAGGTACGGCGCCCCGGCCAGCACCAGCGGCAGCCACGCCATCAGATAGGCCAGGTCGTTGCCGTAGTAGTACGGGTCCGACTGCCAGCTGACGGTGAGCCACAGGCTCAGCGAGATCAGCGCGCCGCCGAAGGCGGCCAGGCGGGAGAGGAGGCCCACCAGGATGCCGAGGCCGACGGCCAGTTCACCGTAGGCCATCGCGTAGCCGAAGGCGGTGGGGTCCTTCAGGGCCTGGTCGACCAGCCACGGCACGGCCGAGCTGTCCCGCACCTGCCGCATCAGCTCGCCGATCGAGCCCGAGCCCGAGTCGGACAGGAAGGCCGAGTCGGTGAGCTTGTCGATTCCGGCGTAGACGAAGGTGACGCCGAGGAAGATCCGCAGGGGCAGCAGCGCGTACCGGCCGGCGGTGGCCCTGATGCCCACGGGCTGCTGCCCGCCTATGCCGTTCACGCCGCCCATACCGCCCATCCCGCCCATACCGTGCACGCTCCCGCCGCTGCCCGCGGTGCCCGAACCGCCCATACGATCCGCGTGTCTCATGCCGCCCGCCTCTTCCCTCACGCCGCCGTTTGGTTGCGCGTTCGACGAAACCATACGGAGCGGCCGGCCGGAACGACTCAGTCCATCACATCGATGGGATAGCGGTTGGTCTCCGCCCCCGAGGCCGTCACGACCTGCACATCCACCCGGCCCGGCTCCACGTCCACCGGGACCGGCACGGTGAGCGCGGTGTCCGTGGGGCTGCTGAAGCCCCCGGCCACCGGGACGAGCGGGACATGGACGTGCACCGCGCCGATGCGGACCACCAGCCTGGCCAGCCGGTCCGGGTCCTGGGCGCCCGGCGGGACGAAGCCGCTGCCGCGGATCTCGATGTCGTCGCCGGTGCGGATCGGGGCGTCGCGGTCGATGGCGCCCTCCTCGGGGAGGACCCGTACGACGGACAGCACGGTCGGGCGGCCGCCCTCCGCGTACTTCCCCGTCAGGTACATCACCACCGACACGGCCGCCAGCAGCGCCAGGCCCCACGGCACATCGGGCAGCCGCCACGGCTCCCGGGCGAGGCGGACGGCGGTGAAGGCGAGGGCCACGGTGTGGACGACGATGTACTGCACATCGGCGAAGCTGCCGCGGCCCGCGTCGTCGGTCAGCAGATCGGCGGCGCGCGGGCGCACGGCCCGCACCTTCTGGAGCCGCTGCGCCCGCACCCGGGCCGCCACGACGAGCCGTGCCAGCACCGCGGCCGCACACGTCAACGCGGCGACCGTAAGGAGCCCGGCGGTGTGGTCGAGGGCGAGCCCGTCGGTCAGCCGCTGCCGGTCGCCGGGGGCCACGGCCAGCTCGACGCCGAGCACCAGCACCGCGAAGACCGCGATCAGCAGCCAGGCGGCGGCGACGGTACGGGAGGTGGAGAGGCGGTTGTCCTCGCCGACGAGCGGGGCGAGCGGGCCGCCGTCCGCACGGTGCAGCCGGGCGGTGAGGGTCAGCAGCGCGGCGGTGATCACGGCGGCGGTGAGCCCGGCCGTCCGCGCGACCGACCAGCCCGCGCCGATCGCCGTGGCCAACTGGCCGATCAGCAGCGCCCCGGCCGCGCCCCACACCACGCACACCGTGCGCAGCCACACCCGGTGGCGCCAGGCCGAGGTCTCGGCGCGGCCGCTGTCGGCCACCGAACGGGCCGCGTGGGCCAGCTCGTCCGAGACCCACTGCCGGGATGCCCCGGCCGAGTGGGCGAGAGCCCTGGGAAGGCCCTCTCCGGCCGCGAAACGCTCCCGCAGGGCCACGAACGCGGCCACGGCCCTCCGGTGGCCCTCACGGGCCCCCTGGGGGCATCCACAGCCCTTGTGGCCCTGGGGGTGCCCATGGGGGTGCTGTCCTTCTGCCGTCGTGGCGTTCTCCGCCTGCTCCACCGCCACGCGGGTCGCTCCGTCGTTCACTCGTTCCGTACGGGACCGCGGGTTCGCACGGCACCGCCCAACTGTCATGTGTTGAGAGGGGATTGTGCCGCACCGCGGAGGGTGTCAGCTCAGCAGGTCCGGCTCATCGCGGGTGATCTGCAGATACAGAGGTTGATAGTTGATCCACGCCACAAGATCGTTTCCCAGCTGCTCACGGGTCCGCATCGCGTCGGCGTAGTCGATGGGCACCGGCCTGCCCGACGCCTTCGCGGTCAGCTGCACCTGGGCGGCCCGCTCCATCGTGATGAACCACCACGCGGCCGCGTCGACCGAGTCCCCGACCGTCAGCAGACCGCGATTGCGCAGGATGAGGGCCTTGTGGCCGCCGAGCGCCGCGGCGATCGCGCGCCCCTCGTCCTCGTCCACGACGACCCCCGTGGTGCCCCCGTAGACCGCGTGGTCCTCGAAGAAGGCGCAGACCTCCTGGGTGATCGGCTCCAGCGGCTCGCCGAGCGCGGCCAGCGCCCGGCCGTGCACCGAGCGGCTGTGCGCGACGGCCACGACGTCCGGCCGCGCCTGATGCACGGAAGAGTGAACGACGAAGGCCGCCTGGTTGACGTGGGCGCGCCCCTCGACCACCTGGCCCGCCTGGTTGACGAGGAGCAGATCGCTCACGGTGATGTGGCCGAAGGGCATGCCGAACGGATTCACCCAGTAGCAGTCGGTGAACTCCGGGTCCCGCACGGTGATGTGGCCCGCGACCCCCTCCTCGTACCCGAACCGCCCGAACAGGCGCAGCGCCGCGGCCAGCCGCTCCTTGCGGTAGCGGCGCTCGTCATGGGGGGAGGCGTGCTGCGGGGGCATGGTGAACCGCAGCTGGTCGGTCGGTATCGGGGTGGGGGTCTGCGGCTGGTTCGTCATCGGCAGCTCCGCTCCTCTGGTGTGCTGGAGCGGAAGCTACCTCTGGGTATCGCAGGAGGCCAGAGTCAGGGCCTGCTACAGGTGGTCGATCTCGGTGAGGTCGATGTCGATGGTGAAGGGGACCGAGAGCTTGAGCCGGTTGTGGTGGAAGCCGGTGGACCGGTAGGCGTGCCTTTCTTCGTCGAGCTCGAAGACACGGACCACGGGGCGTGCGTCCGTGTTGGTCATCTCGACGCGCCAGAAGTGCGGGATACCCGCGTTGGCGTACTTGTGCGGCTTGGTGTCGTGGTCCCGGGCCTCGGACTCGGGAGAGACCACCTCGACGGCCAGGATCACATCGCCGACCTCGAAATAGGTCTGTTCACGGCTCCGCACGGCTTCGGCACGCACGACCGAGATGTCCGGTTCCGGGCCGTTGCGCTTGTCGATCACCACAGTCATCTCGCGTGCGATCCGCAGGTCAGGTCGCACAGTCTGGCGCAGCCCGCTCACCAGCAGATCAATCACGACGCTGTGGAAGTAGCGCTGCGGACTCACGAAAACCAGGCTCCCGTCGATCAATTCGGTATGCGGCGGGAGATCGGGCAGCGTCAGCAAATCGTCCACGGTGTAGCCATCCAGCGGCGGCATCGGCCACGAGGTGGTGTGCGGCGGCTCAGCGGTCATGGTTTCTCCCATGGACGGGATTCTCGGCCGTAGGGCCAGCGTACCGAGCACGAACGCCGCTGCCGCCGCCCAAACGAATGAGCGACGGCAGCGGCGTTTGACGATCAGATGAAGATCATTCCCACTCGATGGTGCCGGGCGGCTTGCTGGTGATGTCCAGCACCACCCGGTTCACCTGGTCCACCTCGTTGGTGATGCGGGTGGAGATCCGCGACAGCACGTCGTACGGCAGCCGCGACCAGTCCGCCGTCATCGCGTCCTCCGAGGAGACCGGGCGCAGCACGATCGGGTGGCCGTAGGTGCGGCCGTCGCCCTGGACGCCGACCGAGCGGACGTCGGCGAGCAGGACCACCGGGCACTGCCAGATGTCGCGGTCCAGACCGGCGGCGGTCAGCTCCTCGCGGGCGATGGCGTCGGCCTCGCGCAGTAGGTCCAGGCGCTCCTTGGTGACCTCGCCGACGATGCGGATGCCCAGGCCCGGACCCGGGAAGGGCTGGCGGTGGACGATCTCGTCCGGCAGGCCGAGCTCCTGCCCGACCATCCGCACCTCGTCCTTGAACAGCCGGCGCAACGGCTCGACCAGCTGGAACTCGATGTCGTCGGGCAGCCCGCCCACATTGTGGTGGGACTTGATGTTGGCGGTGCCGGTGCCGCCGCCGGACTCCACCACATCCGGGTAGAGGGTGCCCTGGACCAGGAACTCCACGTCCTCACCGGCCGCGCCCGCCTCGGCCACCAGCTCGGCCTGCGCCTGCTCGAAGACCCGGATGAACTCCCGGCCGATGATCTTCCGCTTCTCCTCGGGGTCGGACACCCCGGCGAGCGCGGTGAGGAACCGCTCCTCGGCCTCGACGACCTTCAGCTGCACCCCGGTGGCCGCCACGAAGTCCTTCTCGACCTGCTCGGACTCGCCCTTGCGCATCAGGCCGTGGTCCACGTACACGCAGGTCAGCTGGTCGCCGATGGCCTTCTGGACGAGGGCGGCGGCCACGGCGGAGTCCACCCCGCCGGACAGCCCGCAGATCGCGCGCTTGGTGCCGACCTGCTCCCGGATCGCGGCCACGGACTCCTCGACCACATTGGTGGTGGTCCAGGTGGGCTCCAGACCGGCGCCCCGGTAGAGGAAGTGCTCCAGCACCTGCTGGCCGTGGGTGGAGTGCATCACCTCGGGGTGGTGCTGCACGCCGTACAGCCTGCGCTCGTCGCATTCGAAGGCCGCGACCGGCACCACATCGGTGGACGCGGTGACGGTGAAGCCCTCGGGCGCCTGGGAGCAGGCGTCGCCGTGCGACATCCACACCTGCTGCTCCTCGGGGGTGCCCGCGAAGAGCGTCGAGCCCTGCTTGGTGACGGTGAGCGCCGTACGGCCGTACTCCCGCGCCCCGGTGTTGTCCACGGTGCCGCCGAGCGCCGTGGCCATCAGCTGGAAGCCGTAGCACATGCCGAAGACCGGGACGCCCGCCTCGAAGAGCGCGCGGTCGAGCGTGGGCGCGCCTTCGGCGTAGACCGACGAGGGGCCGCCGGAGAGGATGATCGCCTTGGGGTTCTTGGCGAGCATCTCGGCCACCGGCATGGTGGACGGAACGATCTCGCTGTAGACCCGGGCCTCACGGACCCTGCGGGCGATGAGCTGGGCGTACTGCGCGCCGAAGTCGACGACCAGGACGGTGTCGGGGGCGGCAGCAGGGGACGCTGATGGCACTTCGGCGGCCTTCCGGCGGTGGTGGCGTGCGGTGGAACATGACTGCGGCGGGGCCACGGCTTCGGGGCGGGACCGCAGGTTTGGACTTTCGATTCTAACGGGCCCATAATCGACGCCATGTCCACGCGCATGACCTTCGTCTTTACCTATGGCACCGGCCCGTCCGGCTGCCATGGTCGTGCTGCGTAAACACTGACAGCGACTTCCCAGGCGCCCCGGGCCGGCAAAGGCCCGGGGCGCTCTGTCTTGTTCTCCGGGTCTCGGCCGGACTCCAGGGCTCCGCGACACGGACCAGGAGATACGGACATGAGCAGCAGCGTTTCGGCTACGGAGGCCGCGCGGGTGATCGACACCGCGCGGGAGCGGATCGACGCCCTCGACGAGCAGATCCTCGATCTCGTCCGGGAGCGGATGGCCGTCTCGGCCACCGTGCAGGAGGCACGGATCGCGGCGGGCGGGCGGCGGGTGCACCTCTCCCGCGAGATGGAGATCCTCGACCGCTACCGGCAGCGGCTGGGCAAGCCCGGTACGACGCTCGCCATGACGCTGCTGGAGCTGTGCCGGGGCCGGGTCTGATCCCTCCGCCCCACGGACACGGACAGCGGACAGCGGACCGCGGACACGGGCAGCGGACCGCGGACGCGGACTGGGGGACTGCCGACACGGACAGGCGAAGGGCCCCGGGGGCGCCCGAACGGGGCGGGCGCCCCCGGGGCCCTAGGCGGTCAGCACCGGCGTCAGGGCAGCGCCGGTGCTGAGAGGCGGCGCCGGGGGGTTGCGCCGCTGGCTCATGGGACCCGTGTGTCAGGGGTGTCTGAACGGCGTGCGCCCGCGTGGTCGGACCAATGTCGGGGTGTGACCGGGGGCGTTTTCCCTCTCAGCATCGTGGTGGATGCGGAGCGCCGGGCGCAACCGTTTCGACCGGATACGGTCGGCCCCAGGCGTCCCCGGGGCCGACCGCCCTTAGGTGGTGACCGGGCTGCTGTCCCCTGCCGACCGGTCACCTCGCCGGAGCGAGGTCCCACGACGGGCCGCCTGAATCACCACAGGGGCCGCGTCTCATCGCTGCGGCGGATCTGAGCCACGCGTGGATTTTCCGGGCCGCTCCTGGCTGGCGCGGCACCGGGCACAACGAGCCCGCGCGCGGGCCGGTCACCCGCCGTACGGGTGATGACGTGCGAGGCCGGGCGCCCGTCGCGAATTCTGTGACCATTCTGTGAGCAACTGTGAAGGCAACCTTTCGGCCATTCGCCTGGTCATGTACGTGCAAACGCACGGCCATCCCGCGCCCCCACCGCGACGGCCTTCCACACGCGTACCGCCCACCACGGCGGTGCGTACGGACCCAGAGAGGTCTTCATGAAGCTTCGCCGCGCCCTGGCGGCTGCCGCAGCGACGGCCGCCATAGCCCCTGCCGCGCTTCTCGCGGCCCCCGCTGCCTTCGCGGAGACGCCGACGGACGACCCGTCGCCATCCGCCACCGAGACCGTGACGCCGTCCCCGGAGGACCCGACGCCGTCGCCGACGCAGACCGCTCCGAGCGACGAGCCCACGCCGACCACCCCGGCGCCGTCCACGAGCGCCACCGAGGCTCCGAGCCCCGGCACCCCCTCCGGCACCCCCTCGTCCACCCCCACCGACACCGCCACCCCGACCCCGACCCCGACGTCGACCGAGGAGCCGGGCGACGGCGAGTGCGCGGACGACGGGGACTACAACGAGGACCCGGAGCTCAGCACGACCCTGGTCGGCCTGCCGTCGAAGGTCGTGGCGGGCAGCGGCTTCCACGGCTTCAGGTTCCAGGTCAAGAACGACTCGGACCGCAGCTACCAGCGGGTCGACTTCGGGCTCTTCGCGGGCACGGTGCACGAGTCCACCCCGGACGGGACGGGCAAGTACCTGACGCTGCAGTACAAGGACCCCGAGTCCGGCGCCTGGAAGGCGATCTCCACCGACGAGAACGACCCGGGCTCCGGCTACATCGGCTACACCGATGTGCGCCCGCACGAGACCCTTGACGTCGACCTCCGGCTGAGCGTCGCCAAGAGCGCGCCCGAGGGCTTCGGCTACGCCATCAGCGTCGGCGTGTACGCGGACGACGAGGGCAACTGCGTCTACTCGACCGGTGAGTACTACGAGTTCGACGTGTTGAAGGCGGGTTCGGAGCCGGGCCATGTGCCGCCGGCCGACCCGAAGCCGCAGGGTGGCAAGAAGCCGCTGCCGCACAAGCCGGAGGGCAACACGGAGATCAGCCCGAAGGGCAGCCTGGCCGAAACCGGCTCCTCCTCCGCGCTGCCGATGATCGCCGTGATCGGCGGTGTGGCGATGGCCGCGGGCGGAGGCGCGGTCTTCGTGGTCCGTCGCCGCCGCGCCACGGTCTGACGGTCCTCGCGACGGTTCTGAGGGGCGCCGTACGGGCTGGTCTCCGGCCCGTACGGCGCCCCGGCGCTCAACCGCCCCAGCGCTCAGCCGGCCCGGCGCTCTGCGTTCAACTGCCCCGCGCTCAACCGCCCGGCGCTCAGGCTCGTGGCGGGACCTTCGGCACCGGCAGCAGCGGGAGCTTCAACGCCCCGAAGGCGTCCGCCGGTACGGCGGGGCTGCGCGGCGGGATCGGCCGCAGGCGTTCGTACGGCGCCTCCGGGGCCGGGCGCGGGTCGGGCTCGCCCTTGTTGGGCCACAGGGACATCGCCCGCTCGGCCTGGGCGGTGATGGTCAGGGACGGGTTGACGCCCAGGTTGGCCGAGACGGCGGCGCCGTCGACCACATGGATGCCCGGATGGCCGTAGAGCCGGTGGTACGGGTCGATGACGCCCTCCTCCGGGGACGCCCCGATCGGGCAGCCGCCGAGGAAGTGGGCGGTCAGCGGGGTGCCCATGAGCTCGCCGACGTTGCTGCCCGCGAAGCCGTTGATCGAGTCGGCGATGTGGCGGGCGGCCTCGGCGCCCTCGGGGATGTGGTCGGGGTTGGGCTCGCCGTGGCCCTGGCGGGCGGTGAGCAGCCCCTTGCCCGGCCCCTTCGGCTTGCGGTAGGTGGTCAGCGAGTTGTCGTGCGTCTGCATGACCAGGCCGATGATGGTCCGCTCCGACCAGCGGCGGTTGGACAGCGAGCGCACCGCCAGGGTGGGGTGCCGGAGGTTGGCGCCCAGGAAGCGCAGCCAGCGCGGAACGCGCCCGCCGTGCGGGATCTGCAGGATGGAGAGCATCCCCATCGCGTTGGAGCCCTTGCCGTAGCGGACGGGCTCGATATGGGTGTTCTCGTTGGGGTGGATGGACGAGGTGATCGCGACGCCCCGGGTGAAGTCCGCCCGCCCCTCCCCACCCCGCGCGCGGCGGTAGCGGCGGTCGGTGGTCTGCGCGCCCACCAGGGCCTCGGAGTTGGTGCGGGTGAGGATGCCGAGCCGTTCGGAGACCCGCGGCAGCAGCCCCTTGTCCCGCATCGTGTGCAGCAGCGTCTGGGTGCCGTACGTACCGGCGGCGAGGACGACGTACCGGGAGCGCAGCGCCTTCGGCTTGCCCTTACGGCGGTTGTCGGTCGGGACGGTGGTGACCGTATAGCCGCCGTGCGGGTCGTCGCACAGGGCGACGACGGTCGTCATCGGGTGGACCACGGCTCCGGCCCGCTCGGCCAGGTGGAGATAGTTCTCATTGAGGGTGTTCTTGGCGCCGTGGCGGCAGCCGGTCATGCACTCACCGCACTCCGTGCACGCCTTACGGGCCGGGCCCGCGCCGCCGAAGTACGGATCGGGAACGGCCCCGCCCGGCGCGGCCTTCGTGGTGCCGTCGGCGTCGTGGCCGTCCCCGAAGAAGACCCCCACGGGCGCCATATGGAAGGTGTCGCCCACGCCCATCTTCTCGGCGGCCGCCTTGAGGTGGACATCGGACGGGGTGAGGGTGTGGTTGAGGCGCGCCCCGAGCATCCGCCGCGCCTGGTCGTAGTACGGGCTCAGCTCCTCCTGCCAGTCGGTGATGTGCCCCCACTGGCGGTCCCGGAAGAACGGCTCGGGCGGTACGTAGAGGGTGTTGGCGTAGTTGAGCGAGCCGCCCCCGACCCCGGCGCCCGCCAGCACCATGACCTTGCCCAGGACGTGGATGCGCTGGATGCCGAAGCAGCCGAGGGCCGGGGCCCAGAGGTAGTTGCGGAGGTCCCAGGAGCTCTTGGGCAGGGTTTCCGGGGTGAACCGGCGGCCCGCCTCGAGGACGCCGACCCGATAGCCCTTCTCGGTCAGGCGCAGGGCCGACACCGACCCGCCGAAACCCGAGCCGATCACGATCACGTCGTAGTCGAAGTCACCGTCGTCGGCGTCGGCGTCGGCGCCGCCGTCGGCATGGGCATGGGCGTCGGCATGGGCGTTGAGCTCGTCGGCGAAGTCCTCGTCGTGGCCGGGCTCTCGTACCCGCTTTTGGGCAGACCTCTCCCCTGACACTGGTACCTCCATTGAAATGTGCTGGTCAGCGCAGGCGCAGTGCCTTGAGCGCGCGCAGGCTGCGGGTCATGAAGTCCGCGTATTTCTCGTCCGTCATCCCGAAGGCCGGGCCGAGCGGCATCAGCCGTTGCTGGGCGACCGTCTGCGGTTCGGTGAACCTGAGGATGCCCTCGGAGCCATGGCGGCGGCCGAGTCCGGAGTCGCCCATGCCGCCCATGGGAGACGCGACGCTGCCGAAGGCGGCGGCGTAGCTCTCGTTGAGGTTGACCGTGCCCGCGCGCAGCCGGGTGGCGATCGCGCGCCCGCGCCGGGCGTCCTTGGTCCAGACGCTGGCGTTCAGACCGTAGGACGTCGCGTTGGCGCGCTCGATGGCCTCGCCCTCGTCGCGGAAGCGGTAGACGGAGACGACCGGGCCGAAGGTCTCCTCGGTGCAGACGGCCATCGGGGGCTCCACGCCGTCCAGGATCGTCGGCTCGTAGAAGTAGGGGCCGATGTCGGGGCGGGCGCGGCCGCCGGCGAGGACCGTGGCGCCCTTGGAGACGGCCTCGTCCACATGGCGGGTGACGGTCTCCAGCTGGCGCTCCGAGACGAGCGAGCCCATCTCCGCCCCGTACGCCAGGGCGGTGCCGAGCCGCATGGCCTTCGTACGGGCCACGAAGCGCTCCAGGAAGTCGTCCGCGATCGACTCGTGGACGTACAGCCGTTCCATGGAGATGCACAGCTGCCCGGCGGAGGCGAAGCTGCCGCGCACCGCGCCGTCGACCGCGCGGGCCAGGTCGGCGTCGCGCAGCACCAGCATGGCGTTCTTACCGCCGAGTTCGAGGGAGCAGCCCACCAGGCGGGCGGCGGCGGCCTGGGCCACCTCGCGGCCGGTGCGGGTGGAGCCGGTGAACGCGACGTAGTCGGCGCGCTCGACCACGGCGGGGCCGACCACCGGGCCGTCCCCGATCACGACCTGCCACACCCCGGCCGGAAGTCCGGCCTCCACCATCAGCTCGCGCGCCCACAGGGCGGACAGCGCGGTCTCGGTGTCGGGCTTCATCACCACGGCGTTGCCCGCCACGAAGGCGGGGATCGCATCGCCCACGGAGAGCTGGAGGGGGTAGTTCCAGGGCGCTATGAGGCCCACGACCCCGCGCGGCTGGCGCAGTTCGGTGACCTTGGTGAGGGTGGGCACCGCGCCCAGATGGCCCTTGGGGCGCAGATACGCGGGCGCCTTACGGCCGTAATGGCGGGCCACGATGGCGACGCCCTGGATCTCCTCCTGGGCGTGCAGCCGGGTCTTGCCGGTCTCCAGCTGGATCAGGTCCAGGATCTCCGGCTGGCGGCGCAGCAGCAGATCGTGGAAGCGGAGGAGGACGGCGGCGCGCCGGCGGACGGGCGTCGCGGCCCAGGCCCGCTGGGCGGCGCGGGCGTTCTCAAAAGCGGTGGCGACGTCCTCGGGGGTGGACTCGGGCAGGGCGGCGGCGAGGACTTCCCCGGTGAACGGGGTGTGGCTGACGGTGGTGCCGCTGCCGCCGACGCCCCGGGTGAGCCGCGCGATCAGCTCGGGGGTGACGACGTCGGCGGCGGTGCGGGTGCCTTCGGGGGCGACCGGGTTGCCGGTGCCGCCCTGCGTGATGTGCGAGTCCGTCATGGGGGCGAGGGTAGGCCCGCCCGGCGGCTTTGGGTACCCGGCGGTAACAACTTTCGCCCCGCGGCCCCGGGCGGATCCGCCCAACTCCCTCAGAGCTTGTCGATCTTCAGATTCCGCACGATCCGCTCGTAGAGCTCCTGGCCATCCCTCTGGGCGTCACCGTTGGCGGGCATGGAGACCGTCAGATCCCAGGCGACCTTGGCCTCGTTGACGTACAGGTGATCGCGCTTCACGTACCGGATGGGGTTCTTGTTGCTGCTGGTGCCGTACGGCAGATAGGAAGTGGTGACGTCCCGCGCCTCCCTCCCCTGCTGCTTCGACCCGGCCTTCTCGCTCCTGGCCTCCTCGACCGTCGCCCCGCCGCCGTCCTTGTAGAAGGCGACGATCTGGTCCGCCGCCGCGTCGAGGTTCGCGGGGTCGTTCTCGCCGTCGGGGGTGGAGCGCCGCAGGGAGACGGTGAACACACCGCTGGGGTCGTAGTACGTGACCACCGGGTTGTCCGAGTCGCTGTCGTCCTGGACCCGCCGGTACTCGCCCGGCACGGCCAGGGACGCGCCCACGACATCGCGCTCCTCCCGGACCGTCCAGCCCGGCGGCAGCCCCTCGCTGGAGAACGGCTTCATGATCGTGAGCACCAGGGCGGCCGCCACCACCAGTACCAGGCCGCCCAGCCCGAGTTGCGCCTTACGGTTCTTGTGCAGGATCGGCGGCACGAAGCGGCTGCCCGCTGACTGACCACCGCCCGGCGGGTAGTCGGCCGTGGCGAGCATGGTGGGCACCGACCGCGGCTCCCGCGCCGCCGCCTCCAGGGCCTGCCGCACCTCGGGCGCCGCCGGGCGCATCGCCGGGTCCTTGCGCAGCAGTTGCATGATCAGCGTGGCGAGCGGGCCGGTGGCCCGCGCGGGGACCTGCGGTTCGGAGCCGAGCACGGCCTGGAGGGTCGCGGGGGCGTGGGAGCGGCGGAACGGCGACATGCCCTCGACCGCCGCGTACAGCACGACGCCGAGCGACCACAGGTCGGACTCCGGCCCCGGCCGCTGGCCCAGCACCCGCTCGGGCGCGATGAACTCGGGCGAGCCGACGAAACCACCCGTCTCGGTGAGCCGTTGCTCGCCCTCGATCTGCGCGATGCCGAAGTCGGTGAGCACCACCCGGTCGCTCCGGCCGAGCAGCACGTTGTCCGGCTTCACATCGCGGTGCAGCACGCCCGCCTCATGGGCCGCCGCCAGCGCGCCGAGCACGGCGAGGCCGATCCGGGCCGCCTCGCGCGGATCCAGCGTGCCCTCCATCAGCCGGTCGCCCAGCGACTGGCCGCGCACCAGCTCCATCACGATCCAGGGGCGGCCGTTCTCGACCACCACGTCGTGGACTGTGACGACGGAGGGGTGGTCGATCCGCGCCGCGGCGCGTGCCTCGCGCTCCATCCGCTGATAGACGGTCTGCCGCTCGCGCTCGGGGAGATGGTCGGGGACCCGCGGCTCCTTGACCGCGACGTCGCGGTCCACGATCTGGTCGTGCGCCCGCCATACGGTGCCCATACCGCCGTGGCCGAGGCGGGAGACGAGCTGATAGCGGCCGCCGATGAGCCGCCCGCTGCTCGGGTCCTGGGCGGCGGGGGCGGGAGCGGGAGCGGACTGCCGCGCGCCGGGCCGGTCTTCGGCGGGCGGCTGTCCGGCGGGCGGCTGGGGGCCGCCGCGCGGATCGGAGAACCGGGTCGGCTCGTACGCGCCCCGCGAGGGCCCCTCCGCCCCGGCCTCCTGGCCCGGCTGCTGGGGCCCCTGGGGCGGCTGCGGCCCTTGGGGCCCCTGGGACGTCTGGGGCGCCTCATGTGCCCCAGGTGGCTCGGGTGGCGGCTGTGGCCCCGGCACCGGGGCGGCCGGAGCGTGCGGTGGCCGCAGGCTGTAGCTGGTGGGCTCGTTCGCCCGTCCCCCGTCGTTCGTCATGCGCCCATCATTACCCGGGGGGCGGCACCGCTGTGGAGGCGCGGTGGGCGCTCGTGACAAAGCCGTTGCGACGTCGTTCAGTTCGCCGCGCCGGGGTGCGAGAACGTGGCGGC
Organism: Streptomyces sp. 5-10; assembly: GCF_014712245.1. Lineage (NCBI taxonomy): Bacteria > Bacillati > Actinomycetota > Actinomycetes > Kitasatosporales > Streptomycetaceae > Streptomyces > Streptomyces sp. 5-10. The sequence continues at coordinate 90,635 of NZ_JACVYG010000038.1, read as the reverse complement.
GGCGGTGTCGAAATGCCGCTTGCCCAGGGATTTCTCACCCACGGGGGCGGATAGCCACAGGTCGTACATTTTGCCGTTTTCGTTCCAGCTCAGGTCGTATGTCTGCCGAGAGCCGCCGTCGTCGGCCGAGCCGTTCCAGATGAACGCCCACAGGGCCGCGGGACGGCCGTTGTGCTCGGTCTCGATGACCTGGCCGCTGCGGTAGCCCGGATAGTTCCGCGGACCCTTGGCGTCCGCCTCACGGCTGAGCCCGAGCGGGCCCTCGGGGCTCTGCTCCTGGACGTGGATCCCGATCCGGAACTCCATACCGGGCGAGTTGTAGTAGACCCGGGGCGCCTTGTACTCGCGGGCGAACCCCTCGGGCACGGCGAGCGAGAAGCCGAGCGGGTCCTCGACCAGCTCATAGCCCTCGGGGATCCGGTCCGACGGGCTCGCCGTGGGCTCGGAGTCCTTCACGGGCCGCTGCGGCGCCTTCTCGGGGGCGCTCGGACTCCGCGAACTCCCCTTGTCCGCGCTCTGGCTCGTATGCCCGCCCAGCGCCGCGTCGCCGTCACCGCCCCCGTCGTCCAGCAGCGCCACGACACCCGCGGCGACGCCGGCGAGCGCGACCACGGCCGCGGCCGCCATAAGGACGGCACGGTGGCGCCCGCCGCGGCCGGAACGGGACCGGGCGGCGGGGGCGGCCGGAGCGGCTACGGGGACGGAGGCGGCCGGGGGCGCGGAAGCGGGGAACGGCGCGGGGGAAGACACCCGGGACGCCGGGGACGCCGGGGACATCGGCGACACCGGGGGCGGCACGGGGACGGACGCCGACGAACCCCGGCCGTCCGGCCCGAACGGCACGCTGGGCTGGGTCGGGGTGTACTCCAGCGGGATCTCCGGGGTGTCGCCCACCTCCTGGGCCATCAGCAGCATCCGCTCGACCTCGTCGGCGCTCAGCCGCTCCTCCGGAGCCCGCCGCAACAGCCCCTCGATGACCGGCTTCAGAGGCCCTGCCGCCTCGGGTATGGGGATCTCGTCGAAGACGACGGCGTGCAGCACCCCGGCCAGCGACTCGCGGTGGAACGGGGATTCACCGCCCACCAGCGTGCAGAGCAGCACCCCGAGCGACCACAGGTCCGACTCCGGCCCAGTGCGCCGCCCCGACATCCGCTCCGGCGCGGTGTATTCGGGCGAGCCCACGAACGAGCCGGTCTCGGTGATCGTGGTCGACCCGGTGACCTGCGCGATCCCGAAGTCCGTCAGCACGACCCGGCCGGTGCCCGACTCCACCAGCACATTGGCGGGCTTGATGTCCCGGTGCAGCACCCCGCGCGCGTGCGCGGCGCGCAACGCGCCCAGCAGCGCGGCCGCGATCCGCCCCGCCTCACGCGCCCCGACGGGGCCGTCCGCGCCCAGCCGGTCGGCGAGCGAGAACCCGTCGACCAGTTCCATGACGATCCAGGCGCAGTCGTCCTCCTCGATCACATCGTGGAGGACGATCACGTTCGGATGCTTGATCTGTGCGACGGTCCGGGCCTCGCGCAGGGTGCGCTCACCGCGCAACTGCGAGTCGAAGGCCGTGAGCCCCTCGTCCACATGGAGTTCCTTGACCGCGACATCGCGGCCCAGCAGCTCGTCGACGGCCCGCCAGACCGTGCCCATTCCGCCGCGTCCGAGCCGTGTGGCCAGCCGGTAGCGGTTGGCGATCAGACGGCCTTCTCCCCCGGTACCCATGGGCTCATCTTGCCTCACGACACGGATGCCCTCGAACACCGGACCACCGACCCGCCCCCACGGGCGATTGAGCCCGGGCGCGCCATACGGGAACGTAGGGCCTGCCGATGTTAACGGGGCGGACCGCGGCCGCCCCCATCGGGCACCTTCGCGCTTACGGCCTCTGAGGTGGCGAGTGGGTCGAAGGGGCCGGAAGCTCTACGGCAACCAGGAAAAGTGGGCCGCCCCGCGGCGGGGGTCCACGGGGCGGCCAGTCAGAGGGGCGCCACAGACGGGGCACCAGTTGGTGGGTTGGTCAGCCAGTGACCTTCCACGTCCGGGAATCACTCAGCAGCTTGCGCAGGGCCGGGTCCTTCACGGCGCTCGTGCCATCCGTCGCCTTCGCGGTGACCTTGTGGGTCGCGCCGTCGCTCGGGACGCCCAGCTCCGCCGGGGTGACGCTCGTCTTACCGTTCGCGGCGGTGACCTCCGTACCGTCCACGTACCACTTCAGCGACGCGCCCTTGACCACGTCCACCTCTATGGCCGCCGACCGCTTGACGGCCGTCGCGGTGGCCGTACGGCTGCTGAGCGCGCTGGCGTGGCGGTAGAAGCCCGCGATCATCGCCTCACGGCCGGGGAGGCTGAACTCCCGCCCCAGGGTGCGCATGATCGAGTTGTCCGTGGGGCGGTTGATGCCCTTGGGGTAGTAGCGGCCGCCCTCGTAGGCGCCGACCGTACCGCCGTCGGGCGAGGTCTGGCCGATCCAGCGGTACCACTTCTTCTGCTGGGCGGTCAGCTGCGCCGCGCTCAGCTTGGTGGCGTTGGACTCGTCGGGCTCGGCGCCCGTGTAGGTGCCGTACTCCGGGTAGAAGTACTCGTCGGCCAGCTTGCCGAGCGAGTGGCCGGTCTCATGGACCGCGATCTGGTCGGAGTCGGCGTGGTCGGAGGCGGCGGTGGCGATGCCGTCGTAGCCGACCTGCGAGGTGAGGGTGTAGCCCGCGCCGCCGTACTTGGTGGAGTTGGACAGCACGACCACCAGATCGGCCTGCGGCGCCTTGGCCGCGTAGGACTCGACCTTGGCGGTGTCGACGCACAGCAGCCGCTCGATGTCGTCGCACCAGAAGTACGAGCCGAGGGCGGTGTCCTTGACGACGCCCTTGGACGGGTCGCCGGAGACACCCGACTGGTTGGAGACGGCGTCCACGGTCCAGACGTTGAAGAGGTCCTTGTACGAGGCGTAGGGCTGCACCGCGGACATCTGCTCCCACTTGGAGCGCGCGTCGGCGTGGAAGTCTTCCTGCTGGCCCGCGGTGTAGCCGTCGCCGATGAAGACGACGTCCAGCTTGTCGGCCGTGGTGCCGTTGTCGACGACCGAGCCGACCTGGCCGTCGGCGGCGGCCTCCTTGGCGGACAGGGAGCGGGCGGCGCGGGTCAGCCGCTCGGGGGCGGCGGCCGGGACCTCGGTGTGGCGGGGGTGGCCGCCCGGGCCGGTGAAGTACTCCACGTCCAGGGTGCGCTGCGACGAGGCGGCGTCAGCAGCGGCTGACGAGCCGGACGCTCCCGGCGACGCCGTGGCCGGCGCGGTCATGGCCGCGGCCGCCGCCAGGGCGATGCCTCCGGCGACGGCCGCGGTGCGCAGGGGGATGCGGCTGCGTATGCGGCTCCGTATGCGTCTGCGCACGGTGGCTCCCGAAGTCCTCGCGATAAGCGGCCAGTTAAGCAGGATTAATTCGCCGCTCAACCTAAGGGGTCCGGGTGTCGGGGGCAATGGGAATTAGGGAAGTGGCTAGGAAATCGGGCACCGCACAACCATGCGGCGGGCTCCTCGCCCAACACCTCCCTTTCTCCCCGTCAACCCCTCCCGACCTGCCGCTCAGCCCCTCCCCGCGCGCTCCCTCCCCGCTCAGCCCCTCCCGTCACGCGCCAGCCGCAGCAGCCGGTCCAGCACCCGGCGGCCCCCGGCCCGGATCCCGTCGTGCTCGAACTCGTCCGTCACCCAGGTGCGCAGGCCCCGGATCGCCCGCGCGGTGGCCAGGGAGTGCTCCGTGTCCACGTACAGGTCGTCGTGGTAGATCACGGCGGCCACCGGCACGGTGTTACGGGCCAGCCGCTCGGTGTCGTACAGCGGGCCCCAGCCGGTGCGCGCGGCGAGCAGTTCGGCGGTGCGGGCGAGCGGGCGCAGCGCCGCGTGGGTGTCGAGCATCCAGGGGTGCACCGTCTCGCCCGTAAGGAGCACCGGACGGTCCTCCGCGACCGCCTTACCGGCGTCGAACGCCGGGAATTCGGCGCGGATCCGCTCCGCGGCCCAGCCGGTGGCCCGGCCGTCCTGGGCGTAGGTCGGCTCCAGCAGGAGGCTGTAGAGCGGGGTGGCGGCGCGGGAGAGGACGGCCGCCGTCTGCTCGCGGAAGGCGTCGCTCAGCCGCGGTCCGTCGGCGGTGGGCACGAACGCGTCCTCCAGGAGGTAGTGCAGCCGGTGCGAGCCGTCGCCGCTGCCGAGCAGGAAGCCGAGCTGCTGGAGGGCGGGGACGGTGAGCCGGGTCCCGTCCGTCAGGACCTCCTCGTGGTCGGTCAGATGCCGCACCAGGGCCCGGACGGTGTCCGCGTCCCGCGGATAGCGGGCGTAGTGGGCGAGCGTCTTGCGCTCCATCCGCGGATAGGCGGTCCGGTAGACGGCGTCCACGTCGGTGCCGGGGTCGATCGCGGGCAGTCCGCCGGCCACCAGCACCGCGTCCAGCCCCTCGGGCGCGTGGGACAGGTAGGTCACCGCGCAGAAGCCGCCGAAGCTCTGGCCGAGCACGGTCCACGGGCGGTCCCCGATGAGCCGGCGCCGGATCAGCTCGCAGTCGCGGACGATCGCGTCGGCGCGGAAGTGGGAGAGGTACGCGGCCTGTTCCTCGGGTCCGCCGCGCAGCGGCAGGGTCTGGCGGTTGGCCGGGGTGGAGCGGCCGGTGCCGCGCTGGTCGAGCAGGAGCACGCGGTATTCGTCCAGCGCGCGGTCCAGCCAGCCGGAGCGGCCCACCGGACGGTCCGCGCCGCAGCCGGGTCCGCCCTGGAGGTAGAGCAGCCAGGGGAGCCGCTCGCGCTCGGCGGCGGATTTGCCCGCGGCGACGACCTCTCGTGCGTAAAGCCGGATCAGCTCGCCCTCGGGAGCCTTATGGTCGAGCGGTACGTCGAAGTGATAGTCGGCGAGGAGCAGTTCCGGCTGACGGACGGTCGTCACGGCGCCCGGCCCGGCCGGTACCGCTGTGCTTGCCTGCTGCATCCTTCAATCCTCACGTTAAATGGACTTAGCTCGGCGATTAAGTTACCGCCGGGGAGAAGAGGGCACGGTGGCCGACAGAAGCGCCGGTGACGGGCGGACGGCGGGAACGGTGACGGGGGCGGCCGGGGCGGAGTCGACCGCCGAGATAGGGCGCCGGGTGCTCAGACTGCGTACCGAACGCGGCTTCACCCAGCGGCAGCTGGCCGAGCCCGCGTACACCGCCGCCTATGTCTCCACCCTCGAGGCCGGGAAGGTGCGGCCCTCCGAGGCCGCGCTGCGCCATCTCGCGGGCCGGCTCGGGGTCAGCTACGAGGAGCTGACCACCGGCCGCTCACCCCGCGACGCCACCCGGCTGCGGGCCGCCGTCACCGACGCCCGGCGGGCGCTGGCGACCGGCGCCGCCGAGGACGCCGCCGTGCTCTTCGCGGAGGTGCGCGACGAGGCGGAGCGGCTCGGGTTCGCCGAGGAGCGCTCGGCGGCCCTGCTGGGGCTCGGCGACTGCGCGCTGGAGACCGGTGACCTCACCGTCGCCCGCGACCACTTCGAGGCGGTGGAGCGGCTGCTCGCCGGTGAACCGCTGCCCCGCCGGATCCCGGCGATCCGCGGCCGGGCCGTGGCCCACCTCCTCGCGGGCGAACTGCGCTACTCCTGCTATCTGCTGGAGAGCGCCATCGACGAGCTCAACGCCTCGGGGCTGCACGACCCGTACGCGCTGCTGCTGCTCTATACGGCGGCCATCGCGCCCTATATGGACATGGGAGCGCACGCCCGTGCCGTACGCGCCGCCGAGTTGGCGCTCGCGCTGGCGCCGAGCGTGGACGACCCGGGGCTCATCGCACGGATGCACCGCGGAGTGGCCCGCACCCTGATCGCCGAGGGGCGGACGGCCGAGGCCGACGCCTCCCTGGCCAAGGCGCAGGAGCTGTACGAGCAGCTGCGCATCCACACCGACCTGGCGCACTGCCACTGGATGCGCGGCTATGTGCACGCCCAGGACGGCAATCTGGAGCGCGCCGAGCGCGAACTGCGCACCGCCCGCGACATGCTGGCCTCCAAGCGGGCCGCGCTGTTCACCGTGCAGGTCGAGGTCGAGCTGGCGGATGTGCTGCGCCGTCGCGGCCGTACGGCGGAGGCGGAGGCCCTGCTGCTGCCGCTGCTGGCGCGCACCCCCGCCGCGAACGCCCCCAAGGGGCCGGACAAGGCGTCGGGCGAGGCCGGGCTGACCGCCGACCGCGGCGCGGTCCACGCGGGCGGTGCCCACCGGCTGCTGGGCCTGATCGCGGACGAACGGGGCGACGCCGAGGCCGCGGAGGAGCACTACTGCGCGGCGCTCTCCCTGCTCGAACGCACCGGCGCCGCCGGTGACCTGGCCGACCTGTGCCGGCTGCTGGGCGACCTGCTGCGCCGGGAGGGCCGCCTGGAGGCCGCGATGGACGCCTACCGCACCGGGCTCGGCCACCGCGCCGCGCCCGGCACCACCACCCTGGGCCCGGCCCCCGCCGAGCCCCCCATGTGAGGCGTCCATCGGCCCCTCCCGCCCCCACCGACCGCCCGCCCGGCCCCTCCCCGTGGTTTCTCGGGGGCCGGCCGGCGCCTGGGTCGCCGGGCGGGGCGCCTGGTCGGGGCGCACCGCACGGCAGGCGGTCGGAGAGACGAACAGGCCGCCGCGTGTGGGGGTCGCGGCGGCCTGACCGCGGCAACGCCCCGCTGCCGTGTCCGCCGAACGCGCATCGGGAGGCACTCCGGCGCGGTCACGGGGCTGGGGTTCGGGACGACCCCACGGGGTGATGCGGCTTGAGATCCACTCTGCCTGCAGGGAGCCGCCGGGGAAATCCACCATTGGTCTGCCGTCACCCCCTCCGACCGGCGGGGGTGTTCCCTCCCACTGACGGAGCCAACCACTCCATATTCGCTCTCCGATGAGGCAGGCTGTCCGGGCAATGGGCATGACAGCTGAGGAGAGGGAGCGGCCGGTGATCCGTGTGGCTGTAGTGGACGACGAGGCGCTCGTACGATCCGGTCTGCGACTGATCCTGGGCACGGCCCCGGACATCGAGGTGGTCGCCGAATGTTCCGGGGCCTTCGCGGTGGACACGGTGCTGGGCAGCAAGGCCGATGTGGTCCTGCTCGACATCCGGATGCCGGACGCCGACGGGCTCAGCGTCCTCAGACAGCTGCGGGCCGCGCCTCGCTCCCCCGCCGTGGCGATGCTGACGACCTTCGACGTCCAGGAGTACCTGGCGGCCGCGCTGCGCGCCGGGGCCGCGGGCTTCCTCCTCAAGGACACCGATCCGGAACAGCTCGTACGTGCCGTGCGCACGCTCGCCGAGGGCGGCAGCGTGCTCGACCCGGCCGTCACCCGCGCCGTGATCGGCGGCTATCTCGCCGCCGAGGCGGAGGCGACGGCGGCCGAGGCCGTCGAGGCGCTCACCCCGCGCGAGCGCGAGGTGCTGACGCTGCTGGGCGAGGGGCTCGCCAATCCGCAGATCGCCGAGCGGATGGGGCTGGCGCCCAGCACCGTCAAGGACCATGTGCGGGCGGTGCTCGGCAAGTTGGGCGGGCTCAACCGCGTCCAGGCGGCGATCGTGGCCGACCGCGCCGGGCTCGTCACCAGCCGTCCGCCGATAGGTGGCCCCCGATGACCGTCTCCCCGCTGCCCCCGCCCCGGAGTTCGCCCCCCGGCGCGCCGGACGCGTCCGGTACGCCCGGCGCGTCCCCGGCCGCGTCGCCCGCGCCCGCCTCCTCCCCCGCCTCGCCGCCGCCCGCCCCGGCCTCCCGGCGGCGGCCGCCGCAGCGGGTCATGCGCTGGGGCTCGCTGATCGTCCCCGTCCTCCTCGCGATCGCCGACGCGCTGCTCGTCAACGGCGTCACCTTGGGCCTGGAGCTCAACGTCTCGCTGGTGGCGGCCGCCGCGCTGCTGGTGCGCCGTAAGCTGCCCGCGCTGGTCTTCCTGGTCACGCTGCCGGGGATCCTCATCGGCTACGTCTGGTTCGCGCCGATGATCGCCCTCTACACGGTGGCCCGGCTCCGCCCCGACCGGCGGCTGCTGGGGATCTCCGCGCTGCTGCTGGCCGCCGCGCACTTCATCCCCTGGCCGGTCTCCGACTTCGAGCCGACCGCGTACCGGGAGAACACCCTCACGCTGATCGACGCGTGTGTGACCTCGGTGGGGCCCATCGCGCTGGGCCTCCTGGTGCGTACGCGCGGGGAGCTCGCCGCCCGGATCGAGGACCTGACCCGCAGTCGCCGCCACGCGGACGAGCTGATCGCCGAGCAGGTGCTGTCCACCGAACGCGCCCGGCTCGCCCGCGAGATGCACGACGTGGTCGCCCATCAGGTCAGCCTCATCAGCCTCCAGGCCGGTGCGGTGCAGATCAGCGCGGAGGACGCGAAGGCGAGGGAGGGCGCGCGGACCATCCGCGAGCTGTCCGTGCGGACCCTGGACGAACTCCGCCATATGGTCGGCATCCTGCGCGCGGCGGGCGGCGACCACGAGGAGCTGACCCCGCAGCCCCGGCTGGCGGATCTGCCCCGGCTGATCGAACTCAGCGCGCTGGACGTCGACTTCGAGACGGACAGCGCGACCCAGCGGCCGGGCCACTCGGAGGCGGTGGAACGGGCCGCCTTCCGCATCGTCCAGGAGGCGCTCACCAACGTCCGCAAGCACGCGCCGGGGGCGCGGGTGACGGTACGGGTCAACGACGCGGAGGGGGCAGCGCACGAGGCGGCTCACGGAGCGGCACACGGGGCGGAGGAGACGCGGGGCCTGCGGGTCGAGGTGCGCAACGGCCCGCCCGACGCCTCCGCCGTGGCCCCGGGGCTGCCGGGCGGCGGTCACGGCCTGGTCGGGCTGCGGGAGCGCGCACAACTGCTGGGCGGCACGCTGGAGGCCGGGCCCACGGAGGAGGGCGGCTTCGTCGTACGGGCCGACTTCCCCAAGACCCCGCGCGTCACGGGTCCGGCGGCATGAACGTGCCGCCGCGCCCCGAAGGGGCGCGGGCTGGGCTGTGTCGATATGCGGCTCCGCCGCGCGGGCGCGACCAGCCACGATGCGGCCGCAGACGCACGACGGCATTTCGCGGCACGTCCAGCGGAGTGCCTAGGCCGACAGCGGGTCGACCGCGTCCTCGTCGTCCTCGTCCAGCTCCGTGGCCGCCCCCAGGTCGGGATAGACGTCGAACAGCCGCCGCACCCCCAGGGCCGCGAGCACCCGGTGCACATGCGAACCGTGCGCGGCGTCCTGCGGCGGCAGGATCAGCCGCAGCCGGCCCGAGCACGACCGCATCAGCCGACGCGCCGCGATCAGTACGCCGACCCCGCTGGAGTCGCAGAACCGGACCTCCGAGAGGTCCAGAACCAGCCAATGGCGGCCCTCGGCGACCGCGTCGTGGACGTGCTGCCGGACTGCGGGCGAGGTCACCAGGTCCATCTCTCCCGAGACCTGGAGAACGACCCACTCCCCCCGCCGGTCCTCCATCACCTTCAACGTCACGCGCCCGAAGCCCTTCGCTCGCCGCTAACCGGAATTCGCTGTTCCCGGGCGGCTGCCCGCCCGTCGGCGCATGAAACTCCCCCAGGCATACGCCTTGAGGAGCGACCCTATGCCGCGCCGAAGCGTTTCGTCTCCCCGATCCCGCGCAAAGTGACCGTCCCAATACCATGCGCGGCCTCGTTCGCACGCACTTTGCCTGATGGACGCGTGTTGTGAGAGCCACCGGCATTACATTCGATATGAACGTGGGCATAGTGCCTGGAGGACCGGCCGGACGACTCGGGATTGGGGGCCGCATGACGAATGACGCACCGCCCCGCTGGGACCGCAGGATGCAACAGCGTCTGGCACGCGGCGAAGCGGCCGCACTCGCCGAGCTCTATGACCGTTTCGCCTCGCTTGTCCACACTCTGGCGCATCGGGTCCTCGAGGACGAGACCGGCGCCGACCGCGTCACCCGGGAAGTCTTCGGCTACGTATGGGAGAACCCGGACGCGTACGACCCCCAGCAGGGCTCGCTGCGCGCCTGGATCGCCATGCTCGCGCAGCGCCAGGCGGTGCACCGGCTACGCGCGTCGCAGACCGCCTCGGCCCGCGGGGACACCCTCACGTCCGAGGCCCTGGAGGAGCGGATCCGCGAGGCGTCCGTGGCCGCCCGCGCCGACTACATCGTCACCTCCATGCCCGCCCCGCTGCGCGCCGCCCTGGAGCTCGCCTACTTCGACCGCCGCGACTACCGCCAGGCCGCGGCCGCCCTCGGGGTGACCGAGGACGAGGCCAGGCGCCGCCTGCGGCTGGGCCTCCAGCTGCTGTCCACGGCCCATGTCCAGCCGCCCCGCGCGGTCTCGCCTCCCGGCTACGGGCGGGCGCTGTGACCGGGCGCGGCGGGCCGGACCCGTACGACGACGCCTACGGCGAGAGCTCCGGCGGCTCCGGGGACGGGAGAGACGGGCCCGGACGGGGCAGCGACGCGGATCCGCCGTCCCACCCCGCCGGGCCACCACGCATACCGCCGCCGCGGTCGGCCGCCGAGGACAGCGGCCACTGGCCGGGCGCCCTGGACGGCGGCATCCCCGCCCCGCGCCCGCCCACGGCGGACGAGGTGGCGGCGGACGAGGTGGCGGCGGACGAGACACCGGTTGACCAGACACAGGTTGGCCAGACACCGGCGGAACGGACACCGGAGCCCCGTACGGCACCCGCCGCGGACTCCGAACCGGAAGCGACACCGACACCGGAGCCGCGCCCGGGCCTTGAGCCGGAACCAGCGCTGGGCCCGGAACCGGAACCGACCCCGGGCCCCGTCCCGGAAGCGAATCCGGAACCGGAACCGGAGCCGCGCCCGACCCCGGAGCCGCGCCCGACCCCGGAGCCACGTCCGGACGCGGAACCGCCCGCCTCCGCATCGCTCCCCGCGCCCGTGGTCGCGCCCGTGCCACCGGCCACCCCCGCCCCACCGGCCGTACCCCTGGCGGCGCCCACGCCCTCCGCGGCGCATCGGCTCTCGCACGATCTGCTCCGCTCGCTGCTCGGCGCCTGGGCGCTGACCGCGTGCTCGCAGGAGGAGACCTCCGCCGTCGAGGCGCACCTCAACCACTGCCCCTCCTGCGCCGAGGAGGCGCTGCGGCTGCGCGACGCGGTCGGGCTGCTGCACACCGAGCACAGCCTGGACCTCGACCCGATGCTGCGCTCCCGGGTGCTCGCGGGCTGTCTGGGCCGCCGCCCGGCGCGGATACCCATGCCCGGCTGGGCCGGTGCCTACGACGCCGAGGCCGCCCGGCTGGACGCGCTGCTGCGCGACATGGGCGAGGCCGAGTGGCGTGCGCCGGTGCGGCTCAAGTGGTTCGACGGGCGGCGGCTCACCGGTCGGGACACCACCGTCGCCGGGGTGATCGGCCATCTGATGGTCGTGGACGGCATCGTCGCCGCCTCCCTCGGCCTCCCCGACCCGATGGGCGCCGGCGCCCCCGGCTCGCCCCTGGCCCGTACGGAGGCGTACTGGCACCACGAGCCCGGCGCCGCGTACGGGGCCGGGCCGCCCGGGGCGGTACGGGAGTTGTGGCGCGAGCAGGGCCATGCCCTGGTCCGTACGGTGTCCTTCGCCGGGCGCGGGGTCGCGGAGCTCGACGTGCCGTACGGCGACTTCGCGCTGCCGATCCGCGACGCGTTCCTCGACCGCGCCCTGGAGTGCTGGGTGCACGCCGGGGACATCGCCGAGGCCATCGACTACCCCTATGAACCACCGGCCTCAGCCCACCTCAAGGCCATGATCGACCTGTGTGCCCGGCTGCTTCCGGGGACGCTGGCCGAGCGGCGCCGGGCCGGGCTCGCGTCCCCGCCCCGCCGGCTGGTCGAGGCGGGCACCCCGGGCCGTACGCTCCATCTCCAGGTGGAGGGCACGGGCGGCGGCGACTGGTACATCCCGCTGGACTCCCCGGCGGCGACGGCCGCGCCGGAGGAGGCGGTGGCGACGATCGCGCTGGACCAGGAGGCGTTCTACCTGCTGGCGTCCGGGCACGTGCCGCCGCAGGAGGCGGCGGCGGGCCTGTCCGGGGACACCGAGGCGATCCGGGATGTGCTCTTCGCCACAGCGTCCCTGTCCCGCCTCTGACCTCTGAGGAGCGCGGCGCCTCTGATGAGCGCTGCGATCGGCCTCGGTCGAAGGGGACCTCGGTCGAAAGCGATCGGCCTCAGTCGAAGGGGATCGGCCTCAGTCGAAGACGACCGTCCGGTGCCCGTTGAGCAGCACCCGGCGCTCGCTGTGCCACTTCACGGCGCGGGCCAGCGCCTGGCACTCCACATCGCGGCCGACCGCCACCAGCTGGTCCGGGGTGAGCCCATGGCCGACGCGCTCGACCTCCTGCTCGATGATCGGGCCCTCGTCCAGATCGGCGGTCACATAGTGGGCGGTGGCCCCGATCAGCTTGACCCCGCGCGCATGCGCCTGGTGGTACGGCTTGGCGCCCTTGAAGCTCGGCAGGAAGCTGTGGTGGATGTTGATGATCCGGCCCGACAGCTCCTTGCACAGGTCGTCGGAGAGCACCTGCATATAGCGGGCCAGCACCACCAGTTCCACGTGCTCCGCGCGCACCAGGTCCAGCAGCCGGGCCTCGGCCTCCCGCTTGGTGTCCTTCGTCACGGGGATGTGGTGGAACGGAATCCCGTAGGAGCCCACCAGCTCCTGGAAGTCCGTGTGGTTGGAGACCACCGCGGCGATCTCGACCGGCAGCGCGCCGATCCGCGACCGGAAGAGAAGGTCGTTCAGGCAGTGCCCGAACTTGCTGACCATGAGCAGGATGCGCATCTTCTCGTCGGCGCGATGGATCTCCCAGTCCATCCGGAAGGACTCGCCGACCGCCGCGAAGCTGGCCCGTAGATCCTCCAGCCGCACCGGCGAGACGGCGCGGAAGGCCACCCGCATGAAGAAGAGCCCGGTGTCACGGTCCCCGAACTGCTGGCTGTCCTCGATGTTGCAGCCGGTCATGAACAGATAGCTCGACACGGCGTGCACGATGCCCTGCTTGTCCGGGCAGGACAGCGTCAGGACGTACTGGTCGGGGACGGGATGTGACTCGCTCATGACTCCATAGCGTCCCACACCCGCGTCCGCTCCCACACCCGCGACGTCGGTCAGACCGCCTGCGTCATGATCGCCAGCACTTCGAGGGTGCGCGGTGGGGTGTCCGGATCCTCGCCGTCGTTGGTGGCCAGCCGCACATGGGCCTCGCGGGCCGCCCGTACGGCCTCCGGCCAGCCATGGTGCTCGAGGTACGCCGAGACGGGGGCGTCCGCGCCCACCTGGTGCATGATCCTCAGCACCCGCAGCACGGCGACATCGACCAGCGCCGCCTCCTGCGAGTCGCGGAAGATCGTCCCGACGTACTTCTCGGCGGACCAGTTGTCCAGCCAGGTGTCCTCGACCAGCCGGTAGACGGCGTCCGTCACATCCCCGTACCCAGGCTGGCCGGCCAGCCAGCACTCCTGCTGGAAGACGGGATCCGAGAGCATATGCAGCGCCGAGCGCACATTGGTGCGCCAGCGCCACCAGGGCATGTCGTTGACAGGCATGGCCCCCATGGTGGTCGAGCGACGGGCGCGACGGGAAGACTTCTCCGAACCTTGCACAGTCACCGATCGTACGTTCTTCACACACAGAGCCGGATCGGCCCCCGCTGTTCACCTCTACGTCACCATCCCTTGTCTTGTCATAGCGGCTGCGTTCCTCGCGAAGCACCAAGCTCGCTTGCCATGACCGGACGGCGACGCCCCTCCTCCCGCCCCTTCCGAGCCGCCATCGCGGCACTGTGTACGGCGGTCGGCGCGTCGCTGCTGTCCGGCTGTGGCGCGGTGCTGTCGAACAAGAGCGACAGCGACCCCATCACCGTCATGACCTGGGCGCCCGAGGGCACCAAAGCGACCAATATGCCGGGAATGCCCGCCATGGCGAAGGCATTTGCCCGCTGGGTCAACGACTCCGGTGGCATCCACGGCCGCAAGCTCGATGTCGTCACCTGCAACGAGCGCAACGACGCCGTCCAGGCCGCCGGCTGCGCCCAGCGGGCCAAGGAGGACAAGGCCGTCGCGGTCGTCGGCTCGTACAGCCAGTACGGCCGGGCCTTCATCTCCCCGCTGGAGGTCGCCGGCATCCCCTACATAGGCGGCTACGGGCTGACGCAGGAGGAGTTCGACAGCCCGTACTCCTATCCGGTCAACGGCGGCCAGGCCGCCCTGCTGGTGGGCAACGGCCGCCAGCTGGCCTCCCGCTGCGAGCGCACCGCGCTCGTGCGCCCCGACACCATCGCGGGCGACGAGCTCCCCCAGCTCCTCAACACCGGCCTCAGGGCGGGCAATCGCGCCGCCGCACGCGACGTCCGCGCCCCCGAGGACGCGGGCGACTACAGCAAGCAGGCCACCACCGCCCTGGAGGGCGTCGGCGCCGACAGCTCCCTCGGCACCGCCGACCAGGGCGCGTCCCTGGAGAGCTCGTGCGTCACCGCGGCGCTCGGCAACCGCACCGGCACCTTCTTCGACTCCTTCCGCCGGGTCCAGGAGAACCATCCGAAGGTGCGGATAGCCTCCATCCTCGGCGGCGTCCGGCAGTCCCTGATCGACTCCACCGGCGGCACCTCCAGCCCCCTGGAGGGCACCTACGCCACCGGCTGGTACCCGGCCGGGGACGATCCGCGCTGGAACCCCATGAAGAAGGTCATCAGCAAGTACGCCTTCGACGACAACCGCATCGACCCGGACGACCCCGGGACGCAGACCACCTGGATCGGCTACACGGTGCTGCGCTCGGTGCTGATGTCCCTGCACGCCGACGACATCAGCGCCCGCACCGTGCGCAACGCGCTGGACAACGGCCACGCGGTCAACACCGGCGGGCTGACGCCGACGCTGCGCTGGGGCTACGACGACACGCTGCACGTGCCCAACTACTCGCGGATCGTCAACGCGGACGTCACCTATCAGATGGTGCGCGGCGGCCGGCTGGTGGCGGTGCGCAAGGGCTTCGTCAACGTGTCCAAGATCCTGGAGCACTACCACCCGGGGGACTGAACCACGGGCCGGGCCGGGGACGGCGGCGCCGCCCCCGGCCACCCGGTCACAGCTGACCGATCACAGCCACCCGATCACAGCCGACCGGTCACAGCCGTCCGGTCACAGGTCGGTGGCCTGGTGCGAGGTGAGGCCGTACTGGGAAGCGATCGGGTTCCACAGCTCCGAGGCCGTCTTCTTGGCGCGGGTCGCCTCGCCGCTCGCCCGCTCGGCCGCCCCGACCCGGGGCGAACGGCGGGCCTTGCCCTTGGGGCAGCCCTTCTTGCCGCCGACCTGGTCGGCCCAGGCCGCGTACTCGTTGTCGGCCCTGGCCGAGGACTTCCACGCCCTGGTGAGCGACGCGGTCAGCCGCGCGTGGTCGGGCAGCTTGTCCACCGACAGCTTGCCGAGCCGGGTCACCAGGTCATTGCGCTGGCCCGCGGCGGTCCGCAGATCCGATGCCGCGGTGGTCAGGTCCTTGCAGGACTTGATGTTGTCCACGGCCTTGATCACCGACGCCCGGCTGTTGTTGCTGTCGGCGAGCAGCGCGTCCAGCGCCTTCGCCTGCGTCTCGACGGGGTCGGCGGCCTTGGACGACGCCGCGGCGCTCGGCGAGGAGCTGCTGAGCGTCGAGTTGTCCTTACCGTCGTCATCGCCGCCCATACTGAGCACGGCTCCCGCGGCGAGCCCGGCGACGGCGCAGCTCGCCACCACCAGGACGCCGATGAGCATGCCCCGCGACATCCGGCGCCGCCCACCGCCGCCACCATCCCGGTGGCCGGACGGCGGTTGCGGAACGTCCTGGCCGAACTGCGGAAGCTGCTGCGTCTCATCGGCGCCACCGCCACCGCCGCCGTCGCGGAACAGACCGTCGAACTCCGAGGGCGGCGGCCGGTCCCCGGGACGGCCGGGGCGGATCGCGTACGGGGCGCTGCCGGGCCGCTCCGGAATCGGCGCGGGCGCTGCGGGCGTGGGCGGGAGCACCGCGGTCTCTTCCGCGGCCGATGCCGCGGGGGGCTGCTGGCGGTGGGCGCCCCGGCGGCCGGGGCGGACGGCGCGCAGCTGGGTGGTGGACTCGGCCGGTGACTCGGGCCGGTTCTCGGGCGGCAGCGGCGCGCTCTTGACCGGGGCGAGCGTGGTGGTGGGGGTGTCCAGGGGCGGCGGGGCCTCACCCGGGACCGGGGGTATGACCTGGGTCGCGTCCGCGTCCCCCGCGGGCTGCGGCGGCAGCACCTGAGTCTCGTCGGCGGCCTGGTACGGCGGCGGCTGCTGGGGCTGGTACGGCGCCGGGACGTTGTGGGGCGGCTGGGCGCTGTGCGGCGGCTGGGCCGGTCTCTCCGGAGCCGTCCAGCCCTGCTGCTGCCCGTACGGCCGCACCTCGGGCGGCGGCGGGGCGCCGAACCCGGCCTGCGGCGGCAGTTCCCCCGGCGGCGTCGGGGCGCCGAACTCACCCGGCGGCGGCAGTTCGCCCCGCCGCGGCGGTTCCGGAGCGCTCTGCGGCCCCCAAGGCTGCCCCCACGCCTGTCCCCCGGCCGGGGCCCCCTGCTGGGCGTCCGAGGGCCTGTAGTCCCCCTGGGCAGGCAGCACAACCCCCTCGCGCACGGGGTGCGCGGGCGGGACCGCGGGAAGCCGCGGCTCATTCCCCTGACCGCTCTGCGTCACCGGGACTCCTTGGTTATACGGAACGACGGAATCGTCGGGTCACGCTACCGGTTCCCCAGAGGGCTCGGTGCCCATGAGCCCATCGGGACGGAGAGAGACTGGTCACCGCGACATGGGGCACATCACCACGATCGGAGACGATATGAACCCCATCCGCACCCGCGGTAAACACAACACAACACACTCCACAACACCCATGCCTCACCACACGCGCATCAGCCACCACAACACCACGCACCCGTAACACCCACACCGCACAACGCCCCACACCCCCCCGCACCCGGCGGACGCCCCAGGCCGAACCCCAGGCTGAACACCAGGCCGGATATCGTGGCCGGAACTCGCAGCCGAATCTCGCGGCCGAATCTCGTGGCCGAATCTCGCGGCCGGATCTCGTGGCCGAATCTCGCGGCCGATGCTCAGGCCACCGGCACCTGGAGCCGCGCCCCGAACTCCCGCACCACCGGCTCGTCCCGATACGGCTCCAAGCGCTGCTGGAAGTCGTCCAGATACTCCGCGCCCCGGTTGGACCGCAGCGTGCCCAGCAGATCCACCGCCTGGGTGCCGACATGGCACGCCTGCTCCACCTCGCGCTGCTGCACATGCGCGGTGGCCAGCAGCAGCAGCCCGATCGCCCGCCGCCGCACCCGCCCCTCCGGATGCCCCTCCAGGGCCTCCTCGGCGCGCCGCCTGGCCTGCTCGGCCTGGCCCAGGTCGCGGTGACAGTGGGCCAGCTCATCGGCGAGATAGGCGTGGTCGAAGTGGCGGATCCAGATGGGCTCGTCGCCCGTGACGGAGCCCGAACCGCTGCCCACAGCACGCTCCATGGCGTCCAGCGCCCGCCCGGCCGCGGCCTGGCAGGCCCGCGCGTCCCCCATCAGGGCGTGGCCGCGCGCCTCGGCCGCCAGGAACATCGATTCGGCGCGCGGCGGCACCTGGCCCCGGGCACCCTCCTGCGCGGCCTTCGCCAGTTGGGCGATCTCCCGGGGATTGCCCAGCTGGGCGGCGAGATGGCTCATGCTGGCGGCGAGCACATAGCCGCCGTAGCCCCGGTCCCCGGCGGCCTGGGCGAGCCGCAGCGCCTGGATGTAGTAGCGCTGGGCGAGACCGGACTGACCGGTGTCGACCGCCATATAGCCAGCCAGCTCCGTCAACCGCGCGACGGCCGCGAACAGTTCCCGGCCGACCGCCTCGGTGTACGAGCCGGCCAGCAGCCCGGAGACCACGCTGTTCAGATAGTGGACGACGACGGGGCGCACATGGCCGCTGCCGTAGCGGTGGTCCAGGTCGACGAGCGCGTCCGTCGTGGCCCGCACCGCCGCGACGTCGGACCGCCCCACCCGGGCGCCCGCGGTGCGCGCCACCTGGGTGTCCGCACCGGTGATCAGCCAGTCGCGGCTGGGCTCGACCAGCGCGGAGGCGGCGACCGTCGAGCCACTGAGGAAGTCGCGGCGCCCCACATCGCTGCGCCACAACTCGCAGACCTGCTCTATCGCGCCGAGGACGGTGGGCGAGAACTGCAGCCCGACCCCGGAGGCGAGGTTCTTGCCGTTGGCCATGCCGATCTCGTCGATCGTGACCGTACGGCCGAGCTTGCGGCCGAGCGCCTCGGCGATGATGCCCGGCGCCCGGCCCCGGGGCTGCTGGCCACGCAGCCAACGGGCCACCGACGTCTTGTCGTACCGCAGATCGAGACCGTGCTCGGCGCCGCACATATTGACCCTGCGCGCCAACCCGGCGTTGGAACAGCCGGCTTCCTGGATGAGCGCCTGCAGCCGTTCGTTCGGCTGCCGCGCCACAAGCGGCCTAGCGGCCATGGCATTACCCCCAGTGACTGCTTGCGTTCTCGGCGTATCCGTCCCTGTTGCTGAGTGATGCCCCGCAGATATCGCAGGTATACGGTGAATGCGGAACTTGCCCGTATTGACCGCATCAACCGCATCGTTCGCGTACGGCGCCGATCCGAGTCCGGGACCGCCCTCCCCCTGGCGCCGCGGCATGGCCGCCGGACACTCGCACGCCCGTCACGCATGGTGGCTACCCGCTCACGCAGCCGCAACCCCACACGCGCCCCCGCCCGTGCACCCATGCGCCCCGCCGTGCCGTCACCGCGCACCCCGGGCCCCCGACGGCACCGCCCGTGCGGGGGCCCGGCCGTAACCCTCGTTGACGGCGGAAGTTGTCCTGTGCGTGGAAGAGACCATGGACGTGACAGGACCATCGCGGTTCCCCGCGGGAACCTCGCAGATCCCTCAGCAGCGCGGGGAGCGGCTGCGCGACGCGGCGGTGCGGTACGCCGAGGAGCGGCATTGGGACGTGCTCTCCGGCACCTGGCTCGAGGCCGTGGACGGGGTGGAGCGCTGCTCCTGCGGAACCGCCGACTGCCCGGCCCCCGGCGCCCATCCGACCGGCCGGGACTGGGTGAACCAGGCCACCGGCAGCGCGGTCGTGGTCCGCCGCATGTGGGCCAGGACGCCGCGCGCCGCCATCCTGCTGCCCACCGGCCGCACCTTCGACGCGCTCGACGTCCCGGAGTCCGCGGGCTGCCTGGCACTCGCCCGCATGGAGCGCCGCCAGGTCGAGCTGGGCCCGGTCACCTGCACCCCCGGGCGCCGGATGCTCTTCTTCGTCCTCCCGGGCGCCGCCGCCAAGGTCCCCGACCTGGTGCGGAATCTGGGCTGGCCGCCGAACGCGATCGACCTGACCGCCCGTGGCGAGGGCGACTATGTGGTCGCGCCGCCGACCCGGGTGGGGCTGCGCGGCCCGATCCAGTGGGCCCGGCGGCCCACCGCCGCCAACCGCTGGCTGCCCGACGCGGAAGAGCTGGTGAGCGCCCTGGCCTACGCCTGCGGCCGCGAGCGCCGCTGACCCTTGGGAGGGCTCTCCGGGACGGCCCCTATCGTGGAGCGACGGCGGGGGCGTCGTGACCGGCCCCCGCGTGAGACGTCAGTGGGCCACGTCCCACGGGAAAACGGGGTAAGCCGGTGCCGCAGGAACAAGCAGCAGACAGCACACAGCCACAGTCGTCCCGGGCCGCCGCCGTGCGGGTGAGCGGCCTGTGGAAGCGCTACGGGGAGCAGGTGGCGGTCGCCGGGATCGATCTGGAGCTGCCCGCCGGGCAGTTCATCGGGCTCGTCGGACCCAACGGCGCCGGTAAGACCACCACGCTTTCGATGATCACCGGCCTGCTGCGCCCCGACAAGGGGACCGTGGAGATCGGCGGTCATGACGTGTGGCGGGACCCGGTCGAGGTCAAGGCGCGGATCGGGGTGCTGCCCGAGGGGCTGCGGATGTTCGAGCGGCTTTCCGGCCGGGAGTTGCTCACCTACACCGGGCGGCTGCGCGGGCTGCCCGGCGCGGAGGTCGACCGGCGCGCCACCCAGCTGCTGGACGTCCTCGATCTCGCGGGCTCCCAGAGCAAGCTGGTCATCGACTACTCCACCGGCATGCGGAAGAAGATCGGACTGGCCGCCGCGCTGCTCCACAACCCCGAAGTCCTCTTCCTCGACGAGCCCTTCGAGGGCGTCGACCCGGTCTCCGCCCAGACCATCCGCGGCGTCCTGGAGCGCTACACCCGCTCCGGCGCGACCGTCGTCTTCTCCAGCCATGTCATGGAGCTGGTGGAGTCGCTGTGCGACTGGGTGGCGGTGATCGCGAGCGGGCGGATCCGGGCCCATGGCCCGCTGGCCGAGGTGCGGGGCGACGCGCCCTCCCTCCAGGACGCCTTCCTGGAACTGGTCGGCGCCAACCGGCGCCAGGCGGGTCAGAGCCTCGACTGGCTGGGCGGCGGCGCCCGATGACGCTCACCGACCCGCTCGACGCGAAAGGCCCGCTCGGCGCGAAGGGCCCGCTCGGCGCCGCGGCACCCGCACCGCCCGCCGTCCCCACCGGCTCCCCCACCCCCGTCTTCGTCTCGCTGAAGCTGGCGCTGCTGCGCAACGGGCTGCGCCAGTCCAGCGGCCGCCGGGCCGCGTACCTCACCTCGCTGGTGATGGCCCTGCTGTTCGCCGTGTTGCAGCTGCTCGGCCTGGTGCTGCTGCGCGGTACGAACCACGTCGACGCGCTGGTCACTCTCCTTACGGCGGTGCTCGCGCTCGGCTGGGCGGTGATGCCGCTGTTCTTCCCCGGCGGGGACGAAACCCTCGACCCGACGCGGCTGGTGATGCTGCCGCTGCGGCCGCGTTCGCTGATCGCCGCGCTGCTGGTGTCCTCGCTGATCGGCATCGGCCCGCTGTTCACGCTGACCCTGGTGGCCGGTTCGGCGATCGCCGTCGCGCACGGGGCGGCCGCCGCGGTGGCGGGGGTCCTGGCCGTGGTGCTGACGGTGCTGGTGTGCGTGGCGCTGGCCCGCGCCGTCGCCACGGCCAACACCCGCCTCCTCACCAGCCGCAGGGGCCGCGACCTGGCGGTGCTCAGCGGGCTGTTCGTGGCGATCGGCGCGCAGTTCGTGAACCTCGGGGCCCAGCAGCTCGGCGGCGAGAACGGCCTGTCCGTGCTGGAGCCGGCCGCCGCGGTGCTGCGCTGGGTGCCGCCCGCGGCGGCGGTGGACGCCGTCCAGGGCGTGAGCGACGGCGCCTACGGGGTCGCCGCGGCCCAGTTCGCGCTGACCGTCGCCGCGTTGGCGCTGCTGATGTGGTGGTGGCGGTCCACCCTCACCCATCTGATGACCACCCCGGACGCCTCCACGATCCAGGCGGCGGAGCCGCGCGAGCGGCGGAGCCCCGGCGCGGCCGACACCCCGGACGCCTCGGGCCCGTTCGCCCGGCTGCTGCCCTCCGGCCGCACCGGCACGGTGCTGCTGCGCACGCTGCGCTATGCCGTACGGGACCCGAAGACCAAGTCGGCATGGGTCACCTCGCTGGGCGTCGGCCTGCTGCTGCCCTTCATCACCGCCGCCCAGGGCAACGGCTCGATCTACTGGGCCTGCTGGGCGTCCGGGATGCTCGGCATGCTGATGTACAACCAGTTCGGCCAGGACACCTCCGCCTTCTGGATGGTCGCCCAGACGATCTCCTCGCCCCGCGACGCCTATCTGGAACTGCGGGGCCGCGCGCTGGCGCTGCTCCTCGTCGCGGTGCCGTACGTGACGGTGGCGGTGCTCGGCTGCGCCACCTTCCTGAAGAACTGGTCGGCCGCCCCCGAGGCGCTCGGGATCGCCCTGGCGCTGCTCGGCTCGATGCTGGCGACCGGCGCCATGACCTCGGTACTGGCCCCGTACTCCATTCCGCAGGACAGCGGCTACAAGAACGTCGTCCCGGCACAGGCGGGGATCGCCTGGATCAGCATCTTCGGCGGGATGATCGTGGGTTCCGTGCTGTGCGCGCCGGTGCTGGGCCTGACGATCTGGCTGCATGTCTCCGGAGCGCACGGCTGGCTGTGGGTGGTGTTCCCGCTGGGCGCGGTGTACGGCGCGGCGATCGCGGAGACCGGCCTGCGGGTGGCGGCGCCGCGGGTCGCGGCGCGGCTGCCGGAGATCCTGGCGGCGGTCAGCAAGGGGTGACGACGCGGACACGTGCGGCGGGGCCGGGGGTGAGCCCCCGGCCCCGCCGCGTGCCGTCGTACGAAAGCCTCCGCAGCCTCCGCGCCCGACTGCCGAGCGTCCGACTGCGGAGCAACCAACTGCCGCGCGCTCAACTGCCGTAACGTTCCGGCTAGTCGAGGTACTTGCTGTACACCCAGCCTCTGGTTCCGGCGTGAATTCCGGTCGTGGTCCGCTTGAGGATCTTTCCGTAGGACCAGCTGTTCTCAAAGCCCCGGGTGCGGCAGAAGTACCGGAAGGAATCCCCTCGGTAAAGCGTCCCTATAGCGCGGTACCGCTTTCCCGGTCCGGTGCGGAATCTCGCGCCGCTGGTCGAGACCTTGAAATTGACGTCCGGGGAATTGAACTGACACGCCGATGACCCCACCGCCGACGCCGTTGGCGCCAGGGCGACGGAACCGCCCAGCATCAGCACCGCCGAGAGCACGACCATCGAGGCTTTACGTTTGATCTTCACGCGACCACCCCCCATGATCAGTAATTTCATTGCGCGCCGAAGAGCGTAGCACCCGTCAATCCGGAAGCTCAGGACCCGGTAAAAACCCCGACGCCCCTCGGCGAGTCGCCGATGGATCGGTGGTGCTGACAAGTTGAAGGCCGAAGGGAATTGTCAGCAGAGCGCCTCGGGGGTGAGCCCCGCGGCATCCGTATGGCCCGACAGCGCCAGCGTCAGCTCGAACTCGGCCAGCAGGGCGCGGATCACATGCTCCACCCCCGGCTGCCCGTCCAGCCCGAGCCCATAGGCGTACGGCCGCCCCAGCAGCACCGCGCGGGCGCCGAGGGCGAGCGCCTTGAACACATCGTCACCGGTGCGCACTCCGCTGTCGAAGAGCACCGCCAGCCGGTCGCCGGCCGCCTCCACCACCCCCGGCAGCGCGTCGGCCGCCCCGATCGAGCCGCCCACCTGGCGGCCGCCGTGGTTGGACACCACGACGCCGTCCATCCCCGCGTCCGCCGCGCGCCGGGCGTCGTCGGGGTGCAGCACCCCCTTCAGCACGATCGGGCCGTCCCAGTGCTCGCGCAGGAACGCCAGGTCCTCCCAGGTCTTCCCGGCGTCGCCGAACAGCCGCACAAAGTGCAGCACCGCGGCGTCCCGGTCCTCGTGGACCGGCTTGGCGAGCCCGGCCTGGAACGCCGGATCGGTGAAGTAGTTGGCGGTGCCCACACCGTGCAGGAACGGCAGATACGCCTGGTCGAGATCGCGCGGCCGCCAGGCCAGCAGCGGGGTGTCGAGGGTGACCACCAGGGCCGTGAAACCACAGGACTTGGCGCGGCTCAGAAAGCTCCTCGTGACCTCGCGGTCCTTGCCCCAGTAGAGCTGGAACCACCGCTCGCCGTCCCCCATCGCCTCCGCCACACGCTCCATCGGCGTACTGGACGCGGAGGAGAGGATGAACGGCACGCCGTGCGCCGCGGCGGCCCGCGCCGCCGCGCACTCCGCGTCCGGGTGCATGATCGACAGCACGCCGATCGGCGCGAGCGCGAGCGGCGCGGGCAGCCGGGTGCCGAACAGCTCGACCGACAGATTGCGCCGCCGTACGTCACGGAGCATCCGGGGCACGATCCGATGCCGGTCCAGCGCCGCCCGGTTGGCCCGCTCGGTGCTGCCGCTGCCCGCGCTGCCCGCCACATAGCCCACCGGCCCGGGCCCCAGCCGCGCCTCGGCCAGCTCCTCGAGCCGGGTCAGATCGGCGGGAAGCCGGGGAACGGCGCCGGTCATCCCGTTCAGATAGATCTCGTACTGGAATGCCGCCCAGTCCTTGCCGGGTTCCGGTTCCGTGCTGTCGCCACCGATCATGTGCTTCCCTTCACCTGTCCATTACTGGTCAATTTCCCATTGTTGTAGGGGAGTAGAGGCCTCGTAGGATCGACGAACCGTCAATCGCGTTCAAGGGATCACACCGGAACGCGATGAGGACACGTTCCCGCATTGGAGTTCCACTTGCCGCTGACCAAGACAACGTGGCTGCGTGTCGGCGCGCCCGTTGCCGTACTGGCTCTCGCCCTGACCGCGTGCGGACCATTCGGCGAAAAGGGCGATACATCCGAGAACGCACGGCACACTTCCCGCTCGGGTGTCACCGATGGTCACCAGAGCGGTGCGCAGAAGGTCGGTATGCGATCGGACGGGGAGCCACCGCTCCGGCCGGGTCAGGCCGGTACGCGTGCGTTCAAGGAGGACACCGGGGTCGAGCCCACCTACCGGATCGCGGCACAGAAGGTCGACATCGGCACGGCGGCCGAGGCCAAGGCGCTGGTGTCGAACCCGGCGGACGCCGAGGGCAAGGTGCCCGCGGTGGCCTATGTGAAGTACACCCATGTGCGCGGCGCCACGGTGAAGGAGTATCCCCGGGTCGGGGACTACGCGGAGGTGTACGCGGACGGGCGGCGGGGAGCAAAGGTCACCGGCGCTGCCGGACGGCCCAAGGGGTGCGCGGACTCGGATGAGATCAAGAACTGGAGGAGCGGGCAGAGCTATCTGCTCTGCAACACCTTCCTGATTCCCGCGCGGGCGAGGTCGGTCGAGGTGATGTGGACGGAGATCGGCGGCGAGCCGTTCGTCTGGACGTTCTGAACCGGGCGCACATATGGGTCCGCGTTGGGCCCCTCACATGGCCCGTATTGGGCCCCTCGGTGCCGTCAGACGGGCAGGACGGAGGCCAGGAACGGCTCCACGGCGCGGCGCCAGCCGTCCGGCTGGTCGTAGTGGACGAGATGGCCCGCGTCCACTACCTCCGCATACTGTCCGCGGGGCAGGACGCGGACCATCTCCTGCGCCTCCGCGCGGCCCAGCTCACCGTCCAGCCCGCGCACGACCAGAGTGGGGCACTCGACCAGCGCCAGCTCTTCCCAATGGGCGTCATGGACCCAGGTGTCACGGATCTTCAGCATCTGGCGGCAGGAGAAGGCCGGGCGCCAGCCGTCCGACCGCTCGGCCATGACCTCGGCGAAGAAGTCGCCCCGGGGCGGGTTCGGCCGCTCCAGCGTCGGATCGTCCTCACCGAACCACTTGCGCACATCGGCGAGCGTCGCGAACGGCACCGGCCAGGAGCGGAACCATTCGGCCCACTCGCGCTGTGAGGCGGCGCCGAGGGCCGAGGCCCGCATATCGCAGATGACCAGCGCCCGGACCAGATCGGGGCGGCGGGCGGCGAGCTGCCAGGCGGTGAGGGCGCCCATGGCATGGCCGATCAGCGTCACGGGGGCGAGGCCGAGCTGCTCCACGGCCGCCTCGGCGTCGTCCACATAGGTGGAGCGGTCGAACGGCCCCTCGGCCGGCTTCTGGCTGCGGCCGTGGCCGCGCTGGTCGAGGCCGACCGCCCGATAGCGGGTGGAGAGCCAGCGGGCCGTCTCCGCCCAGTGGGCGGCCCGGCCCAGCAGCCCATGGAGCAACAGCACTCCGGGGCCCCGCGCTCCCTCGCGGCCAGCGCCTGCCTTGGGCGGATCGGTGAACTCCCAGGCGGCGAGCCGCACGCCGCCGGCCCCGCTCACTTCGATGCGTCGCACCATGTGGTCTGGCACCTCCAACCCTCTCTCGAACACCCTCACAGTATCGAACTCATATTCGAACACAGGGTATTGCCGTCCAACACCCCTCGTTCGAGTGACCGTGCACGGGGATTGATCGTCTGCGCCCTGGGGAGACAGCTAGCGGGAGGCGGACTGCTCGGGGAAGGGAGTCCGCGGGGGACGACCCTGGGAGCTCGGGGCTCCGGGTCACCAGGGCCCCGGGTCGCACCGGCCGCGTTCGCGCGGTCCGTGCGCACCGGGGCCCAGCGGGGGGACATGGGGAAGCGGGGCCCCGGCACCTGACGGCACCGGGGCCCTCGCTACCGAACACCCCCTTGGCGGCGCAGCCCATCGGGCCCACCGGACCCCCTCCCCTGACGATCCGACGTCAGCGACAGCGTCGCATGCGGCGGCCCGGCCCGCTCGGTTTCTGTCGACTCCGGTATCGGGAAAATCCGTCGTCGCAGGTCGTGACGGCCGAATGGCTTGAACCGGGTGTATCGGTCAGCGTGTCGAGGCACGGGAGGTGGTGCGGAAGTGTGTTCGCGCGCTGTTGGGGAGCGAGATGAGCGGCGGGCCGGGGCGGGCGTCCGCGCGCCGGGTGTTGGAGGAGTGGGACGAGCCGGAGCCGGGGAGGCGTCCAGCGTCAGCGCTTGGCCACGAAGACATGCGAGGCGATCTCCGCCTCCAGCTCCGCCGCCTCGCCGCTGCTGCCGACCAGCACCCCGCCCGCCGACTCGGTGACGCTCACCACCGAGCCCGGCTGCACCCCGGCGCGCCGCAGCGTGTACATCACCTGGGCGTCGGCCTGAATGGGCTCGCCGATGCGGCGCACCACCACCGTCTTGCCCTCCGAACCCGGCTCCAGCTCACGCAGGCTCACCATGGACTCGTCCAGGAACGGATCGGCCTCGGCCTTCTCACCCAGCTCCTCCAGGCCCGGAATGGGGTTTCCGTACGGCGACTCGGTCGGATGGCGGAGCAGCTCCAGCACCCGCCGCTCCACCGCCTCGCTCATCACATGCTCCCAGCGGCACGCCTCGGCGTGGACCTGCTCCCACTCCAGCCCGATCACATCGACCAGCAGGCACTCCGCGAGCCGGTGCTTGCGCATCACGCGCGTGGCCAGCCGGCGGCCCTCCTCGGTCAGCTCCAGATGACGGTCGCCCGCGACCGTGACCAGCCCATCGCGCTCCATCCGCGCCACCGTCTGGCTGACCGTCGGACCGCTCTGCTCGAGCCGCTCCGCGATCCGGGCGCGCATGGGGACCACGCCCTCCTCCTCGAGCTCGAGGATGGTGCGGAGATACATCTCCGTGGTGTCGATCAGTCCGGACATGCGTGCCCCTCGAAGTGTCGTGCGGTGGCCCTCAACCAATTCTGACGCATCCCACCGACAACGGGGCCGAGTCGGCCCCTTCCGCCGCAAGGGACCGGGCTGCTATTCACAGCGTCATGATCGAAACCCCCCACAGGGAAGGCGACGCGTTGATGAGCGAGTCCAAACCGGCCGGGCGATTCTTCGACGCGGCCATCGGCCTGCTGCGGCAGGTGCGGGACGAGGAGGGCGAGCATATCGCCGCGGCGGGCACCCTGATCGCCGATACCGTCGCCGCGGGCGGCCGCCTCTTCACCTTCGGCGCCGGGCACTCCTCCCTGCCCGCGCAGGACGTCGTCTACCGCGCGGGCGGGCTCGCGCTGATGAACCTGCTGCCGGTGCCGGGAGCGGTGGGCGTGGACGTCGTCCCCGCCACCCTGGGCAGCGCGCTCGAACGCGTCGACGGGCTCGCCACGACCGTGCTCGACAGCAGCCCGCTCCAGGCCGGGGACCTGCTGATCGTGATCTCGCTGTCCGGGCGCAACGTCCTGCCCGTGGAGATGGCCATGAGCGCGCGGGATCGCGGCGTCAAGGTGATCGGGGTGACCTCGGTCGGCTACGCGACCGGCACGACCTCGCGCAACCCGTCCGGTGGCTTCCTCAAGGACCACTGCGACCTGGTCGTCGACAACAAGATCGCGGTCGGGGACGCGGAGCTCACGGCGGACGGCGTCGGCGCGCCCTTCGCGCCCGCGTCCACCGTCGTGACGAGCGCGATCATGCAGTCCATGGTGGCGGCCGGGATCGGGGAACTGGCCGAGCGCGGGATCGAGCCGCCCATGCTGAGGTCGGGGAACGTGGACGGCGGGCACGAGTGGAACCGTAAGGTGATGACCGAGTACGGGGACCGGATCTTCTACCGGTGGTGAAACCTCGCCGGGGCGCCCTTACCGGTGGTGGGGCTTGCCGGGGGCGGCGTCAGCGGCTGCGCACGGCCAGGTCCACCGAGGCGGCGACCCGGGCCGCGACGTCCTCCGCGTACGTCGCGTCCGTCCGGTCGAAGGCCCGGCGGCTGGAGGTGCGCAGGAAGGTGACCACGCCGAGGGTGCGGCCGCGGCTGCGCAGCACCGCGCACAGGCCGTGCACCGCGCCCTCCGGCCACTTGCGGGCCGCCGCCCACTGGACCGCCCCCGACTCGTCCGACCGTCTCGCGCTGGCCCGTACCGAACCGCAGCGCTCGACCGACTGGAGCGCCGGATGGCCCTCCGGGTAGGCCAGCGGGATGCCGCCCGGGACGACGGGCGGGCAGGGGCCGGGGGCGCCGGTGGGCGTGGCCGCCGCCCGGACCAGCCGGATCCGGTCGGCCGGGGCGCCCGGCGGCGGGTCCAGGACCAGGTCGATCAGGGCGTGGTCGGCGAAGCCCGCCAGCGCGAAGTCCAGGTGGACCGAGGCCGCCTCCATCGGGTCCTCGCATTCGGCCGCCGCCCGCGCCGCCCGGTGCAGCTGGTTGCCCCGGAAGCGCATCCGGGCGCTCTCCTGCTCCTGGCCCTTCACCTCCGTCACGTCCTGGAAGATCCAGGCCACCCCGAGCGGCGCCGGTTCCTCGGTGAGCGGTGAGGCCAGCCGGAGGAAGCCGCTGCGCCAGCAGCGGCGCCGCCCCGCCGCCCCGGCCTCGCCGCGGTCGGTGCCCTCGCCGCGCACCGCCTCGTCGTCGTCGAGCAGTTCGTAGCGCACGCCCTCCGCGCCCTCGAGGCCGTCCGCCGCGTCGGCGTCGGCGTCCCGCAGCGTCACCCACAGCTCGGTGGGCGCCGGGGGCGCGCCCTCCGCCAGCACGTGCTGGAGCGCGGCCTCCGCCTC
This sequence comes from Streptomyces sp. 5-10, assembly GCF_014712245.1. NCBI lineage: Bacteria > Bacillati > Actinomycetota > Actinomycetes > Kitasatosporales > Streptomycetaceae > Streptomyces > Streptomyces sp. 5-10. The sequence continues at coordinate 61,759 of NZ_JACVYG010000038.1, read as the reverse complement.
CTCCACGCCCTGGTCCAGGAAGTCGCCCAGCGGCCGTCCGGGCGCGGCCTTACGGACGGTGCGCAGCGCGCCCGCCGCGTTGGCGTTGACGACGGCCACCCGCAGATCCGCGTCGACCAGGACCACGTTCCAGGACGCGTCCTCCAGCAGCGCCTCGCTCAGCGCGATCGACCGCTCCAGCTCGACCTGGGCGTGCGCCTCGCTGAAGGCGCAGTACACCCCGGCCGGGCGGCCGTCCGCGCCCGGCACGCCCGAGGACTGCGTACGGACCAGGACCCGGCCGCCGTCCTTGGTCAGCAGCGCGAACTCGTGCACCCGGCGTCCCGTGGCGCCCATGGCCTCCTTAAGGCGCGCCTCGACGTCCCGGGCGTCCCCCGGGCGGGCCGCCCAGCCGCCCAGCCCCTTGCGGCCGACCGCCTCCGCCGCCGTCCACCCGAGGATGCGCTCGGCCTCGTGGTTCCAGTGGGTCACCCTGCCGTCGGCGTCGAACGCGCACAGGGCGGCGTCCATCCCGTCGAGCAGCGCGGCGAGCAGTTCGGAGTCCGGCCGCCCGGGGCCGTCCGGGCAGTCGGGGTGGCCGGACGCCGACGGGGCCGCGCCCGGCTGTCCCGGGACCCCCCGCGAGGACCGGGCGGAACGCGCTGGACGTGCGGGTTCGGAACGTTGTGAAGCGCTCACCTGACACCCCTTGCTGGACGTGGCTGTCTGTGGTGGGGCACGTCGGACATTGAACTCGAACGTGACACGCGCCACACCGCATTCGTCGAAATCGTTGCCTCACGGAAATTCGCTTGTGTGTGGCAGGAGGGGGTTCTTAGGGTGTCGGTACACGAGAAGGGAGGTGGTTCGGCAGATGTATGAAATCCGGACGCGTGAGGTGACTGCGGGCTAGCAGTCCGTCGTCGCGCTCAGCGCATTCGCCGGACTGGCGCACCAGAGGTGCGCGGCCGGCCAATCCCAAGCAGTCACCCGACCCGCGGGTCGCCGGTACGTCCGACCGGCCCCCTTCCGCCTCTCGAGGGCGTCAGGGGACAGACCCGCGGGTTGTCCGCGTTCTCAGGGCGTCCTGAGGGCCGGGCCCCGGGCCCCGAGGGCAAGGCGGCCGCGCGGCCCACCACGAGACCCTTACGGCCGTCGCCCTTTACGGACGCAGCCGCTCCACTACGGGTACAGCCGCTCCACCCGCCAGCCGCCCTCCTCCTCGGGCAGCCGGACGTACCGCAGCCGGTCGTGCAGCCGGTTCTCCCGGCCCTGCCAGAACTCCACCGCCTCCGGCACCACCCGGAACCCGCCCCACTCCGGCGGCACCGGCACCTGCTCGCCCGGCGGATAGCGGTCCGCCAGCTCCTCGTACGAGCGGTCCAGCTCCTCCCGCGAGCCCACCACCGTGGACTGCGAGCTCGCCCACGCCCCCAGCTGCGAGCCGTGCGGCCGGGTGCGGAAGTACGCCGCCGTCTCGTCACGGCCGGTGCGCCGCGCGGTGCCCGTCACGATCACCTGCCGGGCGATGGGGTGCCAGGGGAAGAGCAGCGCGACATGCGGGTTCTCGCCCAGCTCACGGCCCTTGCGGGAGCCGTAGTTGGTGTAGAAGACGAAGCCGCGCTCGTCGAAGCTCTTCATCAGGACCGTGCGGGAGCTGGGGCGGCCCTGCGCGTCGGCCGTCGAGACGACCATGGCATTCGGTTCGAAGAGCCCGCTGCCGACGGCGTCCTCGAACCACCGGGTGAACTGCCGGAACGGATCGTCCGCCAGGTCCGCCTCGCCGAAGCCGGCCGCGCGGTAGTGCTCGCGCATGGCGGCCGGGTCGTACGTACGCGTGGAGGAAGCCGAGGGCTCCGAGTCAACGTGAGGCACGGGCATATCTTGCAACATCATCGGTCCGTCGCACGGGCGGCCTCGGAAGAGCGCTCTCCCTCCCCCGCCCCGGCGCCCCGTAACCCTCCCGCGTTCCGGAGGGGATGTGCCGCTTCTCACGCTTCCCCATGGGCAGCACACGCACCAGACTGAGCGGACCACGCGCCGCCCGTTCGGCGCCTGGGCAGGCACCACCCGTGTCCCGGAGGTCACTCCCCGCCACGGTTGGGTGACCACCACCCGCACGGGGCACACCACGGAGTGACCGGTACGGACCGCGAGCCGTGTCAGGCGGCCGCGTAACCGTTCCGGCACCGTCCGCCGCCGACCGTCGTCCCGCAATGAGGAGCCGCCTGATGTCCGACTTCGTACCCGGACTCGAAGGAGTCGTCGCGTTCGAGACGGAGATCGCCGAACCCGACAAGGAAGGCGGCGCGCTCCGCTACCGAGGGGTGGACATCGAGGACCTGGTGGGCCATGTCTCCTTCGGGAACGTCTGGGGTTTGCTGGTCGACGGCGCCTTCAACCCGGGGCTGCCGGCCGCCGAGCCGTTCCCCATCCCGGTCCACTCCGGGGACGTCCGGGTCGATGTGCAGTCCGCGCTGGCCATGCTCGCGCCCGTCTGGGGCCTCAAACCGCTGCTGGACATCGACGAGGAGCAGGCCCGCGAGGACCTGGCCCGCGCGGCCGTGATGGCCCTGTCCTACGTCGCCCAGTCGGCCCGCGGCCAGGCGAAGCCGATGGTGCCGCAGCGGGAGATCGACAAGGCCGGAACCATCGTGGAGCGCTTCATGCGGCGCTGGCGCGGTGAGCCGGACCCCAAGCACGTGGCCGCCGTCGACGCGTACTGGACCTCGGCGGCCGAGCACGGCATGAACGCCTCCACCTTCACCGCCCGCGTCATCGCCTCCACCGGCGCCGATGTGGCCGCCGCGCTCTCCGGCGCGGTGGGCGCCATGTCGGGGCCGCTGCACGGCGGCGCGCCCTCCCGGGTGCTCGGCATGATCGAGGAGATCGAGCGCACCGGGGACGCCACCCGCTACGTCAAGCAGGCCCTGGACCGGGGCGAGCGGCTGATGGGCTTCGGCCACCGGGTCTACCGCGCCGAGGACCCGCGGGCGCGGGTACTGCGGCGCACCGCCAAGGAGCTGGGCGCACCGCGCTTCGAGGTCGCCGAGGCGCTGGAACGGGCCGCCCTGGACGAGCTGCACAACCGCAGGCCGGACCGGGTGCTGGCGACGAACGTGGAGTTCTGGGCGGCCATCGTGCTGGACTTCGCCGAGGTCCCGGCGCCCATGTTCACCTCGATGTTCACCTGTGCCCGTACGGCGGGCTGGAGCGCGCACATCCTGGAGCAGAAGCGGACCGGCCGTCTGGTGCGGCCGTCGGCCCGGTACGTCGGGCCCGGCGCGCGCAGCCCGCACGACGTCGACGGCTACGGGAACACCGCCTCGCGGTAGGTCCGCTCGCGATGGGTCAGGACGCGGCCGGGGCGGAGTGGTCGTCGGCCGGGTGGTCGTCGGCCGAGTGGTTATGGGTCGAGTGGTTATTGGCCGGGTGGTCGTCCGGGTCCTTCGGGAGCCAGGATTCCCTCCAGGATCCGCGACCACTGGGCCACCACCCGCTTCCGGCGGTGGCCGTCGTCCGTCAGCAGATTGGCCAGGCCCAGGCCCCGTCCCATGTCGAGCAGGCCCTGGACGGCCTCCCGGACGCCCGGCACCGACTCGTCGGCGCCCAGCAGCTCCACCGCCATCCGATGCGTCTCCCGGCCGATCTTCGCCTCCAGGGCGGCCACCCGGGCGCCCAGCTGCTCCTCGTAGGAGGCCGCCACCCACAGCTGGAGCGCGGCCCGGAAGAGCGGGCCGGTGTAGAGGGTGACCAGCGCCTCGACCACCGCGGGGACGCGGCCCTCCCCGTGCGGGGCGGGAAGGGCGCGCAGCTCCGCCGAGCGCTCCTCGGCGACATGCTCGACGGCGGCCGTGAAAAGGTCCTCGCGGGTCGGGAAGTGGTGCTGGGCCGCGCCCCGCGACACCCCGGCCCGCTCGGCGACCACCGCGACCGTGGAACCGGCCCAGCCGCGCTCGGCGAGGCAGGCCACGGCGGCCTCCAGCAGCCGTCTGCGGGTGGCGCGGCTGCGGTCCTGCTTGGGCTGCTTGGGGTCGCGCACCGCCGTACGGGGGGTCATCGGGACGCCCCGGCGGGGCCCGTGTTCCCCGCGGCCCCCGCGGCCCCCGCGTCCGGAGCCGCCCCCGCGTCCGGTATCGCCCCCGTATCCGCCGCGGCGCCCGCGTCGGAAGCCGTCTGCCGCACCCACGCCGGGTCGCGCCGCTCCAGGAACGACGTCATGCCCTCACGCGCCTCCTCGGAGGCGAAGAGGCGGGCCGAGAGCGCGGCCAGCGCCTCGCCGTCCCGGTCGAAGGCGCGCAGCACATCGGCGGTCACCAGCCGCTTGGACTCGGTCAGGCCCTGCGGGGAGCCCCGGCGCAGCCCGTCCAGGACGGGCGCCAGCGCCTCGTCCGCGTCACCCTCCGGGTCCGCGAGCGTCACCAGCCCGATCCGGGCCGCCTCGGCGGCGTCGAACCGCTCCCCCGTGAGGTAGTAGCGGGCCGCCGCGCGCCGGTCCAGCCGGGGCAGCAGCGGCATCGAGATGACGGCCGGGGCGAGGCCGAGCCGCGCCTCGGTGAAGGCGAAGCTGGCGCCGCGCCCGGCCGCCGAGATGTCGCAGGCTCCGAGCAGCCCGAGCCCACCGGCCCGTACGTGCCCGGTGACGCGGGCGACCACGGGCTTGGGCAGCTCCACGATCGACCGCAACAGCGCCACAAGATTGGACGCCCCCGAAGCCGAGGGCGGTTCGCTCAGGTCCGCGCCCGCGCAGAAGGTGGTGCCGGTGTGGGTGAGCAGCACCGCCCGCACACTGTCGTCCCGCCCGGCCGCCGCCAGCGCCTCGCGCAACTCGGCGACCAGGCGCGAGGAGAGGGCGTTGCGGTTGTGCGGCGAGTCCAGGGTGAGGGTGGTGATCCCGCGCGCGAAGGCGGCCCGGACAAGGGGCGTCGGCGCGTCGGCCGTAAGGCCGTCGGCCGTGGAGCCGCCAGCCGTAAGGCCGTCAGTCGTGGAGCCGTCGGCCGTAAGGCCGTCGGTCTGCGGGCGGTCGGTCGTGGGACCGGTCGTGGGGCCGTCGGTCATGGGGCGGTCGAACTCCTTTCCCTGGCGCGCAGTTCACGCCTGAGGATCTTGCCGGTGGCCCAGCGCGGCACGGTGTCCGTGAACTCCACGCGGCGCACCTTCTTGTACGGGGCCACCTGTCCGGCAACGTATGCGATCAGGTCGTCCTCCGAGAGCCGGGTCCCGGCCCGTGGCACCACATACGCCTTGGGGACCTCATTGCCCGCCCCGTCCGTCACCCCGATCACCGCGGCGTCGACGACGGCCTCGTCCACGACGCGCATCTCGGTGCTCGGGAGCAGCTTTCCGACGGTACCGGGCGGGGCGTTCTTCGCGTCGCGCGGCACCAGATGGGAGCCCGGAGACAGCTCCGTCATCCCGAACGCCTGGAGCAGCGGCGGGACGCCGAGCCGCTGGGCGCACGCCTCCGCGAGCCGGGCGTCCAGCGGGGCCGCCGCGCGTGGGTGAGCATCACGCCCTTGGGGGTGCCGGTGGTGCCGGAGGAGTACGGCAGGACGGCGATGTCCTCGGCCGGGTCGATCTCCACCACCGGTTCGGGCGCGGTGCCGCTCAGCATGGAACGCAGCGAGCGATGGCCGCTCGCCTCGTCACAGACGAAGATCTCCCGTACCCCGCCCGCCCGTTCGGCGGCCTGCCGGGCCACGCCCAGCAGCGCCGAGACGGTGATGATCCACGACGCGGCCGCGTCCCGGAGCTGCTTGGCGAACTCCTCCGGCGTCGCCAGCGCACCCCCGCCTCCGCCAGCGCGGCCCCGATCCGGCGCGAGGCGCGGTCCAGTGCGGCATAGCTCAGGGCGGCCCCGGTCACGCCGTCCACCAGCGCGGTCAGGTCGCCGAACTCCTCGGCCGCGCGGGCCAGTACGGCGTCGTGGATGGGCAGATCGACGGGCGGTACATCGGGATACTCGCCGCGCAGCACCATGGCCGCTCCCCTCAGCTCTGATGGACCTACCTGTCCGTTCTGCCCCATCCGCGAAGCCCTACGATTTCGCCGGGCCCGGCGCCGACTCAGTACGACTGCGGCCCGCTCACTACGACCTGAGCCCGCTCAGTACGACTTGGGCAGGCCCAGGGTCTGGTGGGAGACATAGTTGAGGATCATCTCCCGGCTGACGGGGGCGATCCGGGCCACCCGGGCGGCCGTGATCAGCCGGGCCAGCCCGTACTCGGCGGTCAGGCCGTTGCCGCCGAGGGTGTGCACGGCCTGGTCCACCGCCCTCACCGCGGCCTCCCCGGCCGCGTACTTGGCCATGTTGGCGGCCTCGCCCGCGCCCGCGTCATCGCCCGCGTCGTACAAGTACGCCGCCTTCGCCATCATCAGCCGGGCCAGCTCCAGCTCGATATGGGCCTGGGCGAGCGGGTGGGCGATCGCCTGGTGGGCGCCTATGGGCTCCTTCCACACCTGGCGGGTGCGGGCGTAGTCCACGGCCTTGTCGAGCGCGTAGCGGCCCATCCCCAGCGCGAACGCCGCCGTCATGATGCGCTCCGGGTTGAGCCCCGCGAACAGCTGGAGCAGCCCGGCGTCCTCGTCGCCCACCAGCGCGTCGGCGGGCAGCGTCACGTCGTCCAGCACCAGCTCGAACTGTTTCTCCGCGGCGGCCAGTTCCATGGGGATGTGGTGGTGGGAGAAGCCGTGGGTCTCGCGCGGGACGATGAACAGGCAGGGCTTGAGCTTCCCGGTCCTGGCGTCCTCGGTGCGGCCGACGACAAGGACCGCGTCGGCGTTGTCCACCCCGGTGATGAAGACCTTACGGCCGTTGAGTATCCAGCCGCCGCCCTCGTCCCGGCGGGCGGTGGTGGTGATGCGGTGCGAGTTGGATCCGGCGTCGGGCTCGGTGATGCCGAAGGCCATGGTGATGCTGCCGTCGGCCAGGCCGGGCAGCCAGCGCTCCTTCTGCCCGGCGGTGCCGAACCGGGCGATGACGGTGCCGCAGATGGCGGGCGAGACGACGAGCATGAGCAGCGGGCAGCCCGCCGCGCCCAGCTCCTCCAGGACGATGGACAGCTCGGTGATGCCGCCGCCCCCGCCGCCGTACTCCTCGGGGAGGTTGACGCCGAGGTAGCCCAGCTTTCCTGCCTCGGCCCACAGTTCGGCGGCCCCGTCGCCCTCCTGGGGGCCGCCCGGGGCGTGTCCCTTGGCGAAGGACGACACCGCGGCGCGGAGCGCCACGCGCTCCGGGGTGTCCACGGGTGTGTGCGGGCTGGTCATGGACGGCTCCTCCCACGTGCGTGCGTTGTGCGGGCCACGTGCGCTGTTCACTCCCCCGCCGCCACGACGGCGAGCAGGGCTCCGACCTCGACCTGGCGGCCGGGGGCGGCGTGCAGGGCGGTGAGCACGCCGGCGGCGGGCGCGGTCACGCGGTGCTCCATCTTCATGGCCTCCAGCCACAGCAGGGGCTGTCCGGCCTCGACCCGGTCCCCGACCGCCACCTCGGCCACCCGCACCACCGTGCCCGGCATGGGCGCCAGCAGCGAGCCCGGTTCGGTGCGGGCGGTGGGGTCGGGGAAGCGGGGCAGCGCGGTGAACACATGGCCGCCCTGGGGCGTGTCGACATAGCGGCGGTCCCCATAGGCCGTCACCTCGAACGTCCGCCGGACCCCGGCCACATCGAGGACGACCCGCGCCGGGCGGGCGGCCGGCGCCGACTCAGCGGCTGGCCCCGCATCGGCATCCCGCCCAGGCCCGGCATCCCGAGTCGGTCCGGCGTCCCGCCCCGGTCCGGCGTCCCGGCCCGGCCCGACATCCCGGCCCGGTCCGGCGTCCCGCCCCGGCTCGGCGGCCAGCAGCCGGACCTCGGGGAAGCCCTCCGCGAGCAGCCCGTCACGGGTGAGGCGGTAGCGCACCTCGTGCTCGGTGCCGCCCGGCTCGGCGCGGTACCTCCTCAGCTGCGGCTGGGAGGGCACATTGCGCCAGCCGCCCAGCCGCCCCGCCACGGTCGCCGGCCGCCGCGCCGCGTCGGCCAGGGCGGCGGCGAGGGCCGCGAGCGGAGCCGCCTCGTCGTCATCCGTGGCGGCGGTCAGCTCGGGCAGATGGCGTTCGAGGAACCCGGTGTCCATACGGCCCGCCTCGAACTCCGGGTGGCGCAGCGCCCGTACGAGCAGTTCGCGGTTGGTCACCGGGCCGTGGATCCGGGCCCGCTCCAGCCCGTGGGCCAGCCGCCGCACCGCCTCGGCCCGGGTGGGGGCCACGGCGATGACCTTGGCCAGCATCGGGTCGTAGTGGACGCCGATCGCGTCCCCGCCCTCCGGCCCGGAGTCCACCCGCAGCCCGGGGACCTCCAGCCGGTGCAGGATCCCCGTCTGCGGCCGCCAGTCGCGCGCCGGGTCCTCGGCGTACAGCCGCGCCTCGATCGCGTGCCCCCGGGGCGCCGGAGGCTCGGCGTCGAGCCGCTCCCCCTCCGCGATCCGCAGCTGGAGCGCCACCAGGTCGAGGCCGTGGATCTCCTCGGTGACCGGGTGCTCGACCTGGAGGCGGGTGTTCATCTCCAGGAAGTACGCCCGCCCCGAGGATGAGACCAGGAACTCCACCGTGCCCGCGCCCTCGTAGCCGATCGCGCGCGCCGCGTTCGCCGCCGACTCGGCCAGGGTGCGCCGCAGTTCCCCGTCAAGACCGGGGGCCGGGGCCTCCTCGATGACCTTCTGGTGGCGGCGCTGGAGGGAGCAGTCGCGGGTGCCGAGGGTCCATACGGTGCCGTGGGTGTCGGCGAGCACCTGGACCTCGACATGGCGGGCGCCCTCCATATAGGGCTCCACGAAGATCTCGCCGTCGCCGAAGGCGGAGGCCGCCTCGGCGCGGGCGGAGTCGAGTTCGGCGGGGAGCGCGGCCAGTTCGCGCACCACCCGCATGCCCCGGCCGCCACCGCCCGCCGCCGCCTTGACCAGCACGGGCAGATCGCCGGCGGTGACCTCGGCCGGGTCGAGCGGATCGAGCAGCGGCACGCCCGCCTTGCGCATGATCTCCTTGGCGCGGGTCTTGGAGGCCATGGCCTCCATCGCCTCGGGCGGCGGCCCCACCCACACCAGTCCCGCGGCCCTTACGGCGCGCGCGAAGTCGGCGTGCTCGGAGAGGAAGCCATAGCCGGGGTGTACGGCGTCGGCCCCGGCGGCCAGGGCGGCCTTCACCAGGAGATCGCCGCGCAGATAGGTGTCGGCCGGGGCGTCGCCCGGCAGCCTTACGGCGGAGTCGGCCTCGCGCGCGTGGGGCGCTTCGGCGTCCGCGTCGGAGTGCACCGCGACGGTGGCGATGCCGAGGTCACGGCAGGTGCGGACGATACGCCGCGCTATCTCGGCGCGGTTGGCGACCAGGAGGGAACGGATCACGGGGTTCCTCACTCACGTCCGGGCGCGGCGGGCAAGGCGAACGAACAGACAGGCGGACGGACAGGCGGACGGACAGGCACAGCTCACGGGTTCCTCACTCACATCCGGAAGACGCCGAAGCCACCGCGCGCGCCCTCGACCGGCGCGGTGTGCAGGGCGGACAGACACAGGCCGAGCACCGTGCGGGTGTCGCGCGGGTCGATGACGCCGTCGTCGTAGAGCCGCCCGGAGAGGAAGAGCGGCAGCGACTCGGACTCGATCTGCTGCTCCACCATGGCGCGCAGCGCGGCGTCGGCCTCCTCGTCGTACGGCTGCCCCTTGGCGGCGGCGGACTGCCGGGCGACGATCGACATCACCCCGGCGAGCTGCTGCGGGCCCATCACGGCGGACTTGGCGCTGGGCCAGGCGAAGAGGAAGCGGGGGTCGTACGCCCGGCCGCACATCCCGTAGTGACCGGCGCCGTACGAGGCGCCGATGAGCACCGACAGGTGCGGGACGCGGGAGTTGGAGACGGCGTTGATCATCATGGCGCCGTGCTTGATGATCCCGCCCTGCTCGTAGTCGCGGCCGACCATGTAGCCGGTGGTGTTGTGCAGGAAGAGCAGCGGGATGTCGCGCTGGTTGGCGAGCTGGATGAACTGCGCGGCCTTCTGGGACTCCTCGCTGAACAGCACCCCCTGGGCGTTGGCCAGGACCCCGACCGGATAGCCGTGCAGCGCGGCCCAGCCGGTGGCCAGGCTGCGCCCGTACAGCGGCTTGAACTCGTCGAAGTCCGAGCCGTCGACGATCCGGGCGATCACCTCGCGCGGATCGAAGGGGACCTTCAGATCGCTCGGAACGATGCCGAGCAGCTCCTCGGCGTCGTACTTGGGCGGTTCGGCGGGCCCGGGATCGGGGTGGGCCTTGCGCCAGTTGAGGCGGGCGACCACCCGGCGGGCCTGGCGCAGCGCGTCGGGCTCGTCGGTCGCGAAGTAGTCGGCGAGGCCGGAGGTGCGGGCGTGCATCTCGGCGCCGCCCAGCGACTCGTCGTCGCTCTCCTCGCCGGTGGCCATCTTCACCAGCGGCGGGCCGCCCAGGAAGACCTTGGAGCGCTCCTTGACCATGATCACGTGGTCGGACATCCCGGGGATGTACGCGCCTCCGGCGGTGGAGTTGCCGAAGACCACGGCGATCGTGGGGATCCCATCGGCCGACAGCCGGGTGAGATCCCGGAACATCGCCCCACCGGGGATGAAGATCTCCTTCTGCGAGGGGAGATCCGCGCCGCCGGACTCGACGAGGCTGACCAGCGGCAGCCGGTTGGCGCGGGCGATCTCATGGGCGCGCAGCGCCTTCTTGAGCGTCCAGGGGTTGCTGGCCCCGCCGCGTACGGTCGGGTCGTTGGCGCTGATCAGGCACTCCACACCGGAGATCACCCCGATGCCGGTGACGATCGAGGCCCCCACCGGATAGTCGCTGCCCCAGCCGGCCAGCGGCGACAGCTCCAGGAAGGGGGTGTCCGGGTCCAGCAGCATCTCGATCCGCTCGCGCACCAGCAGCTTGCCGCGCTTGCGATGGCGCTGGACGTATTTCTCACCGCCCCCGGCGAGCGCCTTGGCGTGCTCGCCCTCCAACTCGGCGAGCTTGGCGAGCATCGCCTCCCGATGGGCCGCGTGGTCGGCGCCTGCGGGGTCGAGCGCGGACGCGAGCACGGTCACTTGGTCCCCAATCGGGTAAAATGCGTGTTGTGCGTTGCGAGAACCAAGCGCGCACAGCGTGCTGAGCGAGAGCCAAGCCAGCGCAACCCAGTGCTTTCGGGCAACCGGGCAGGTTCCGTCCCGGCTGGTGTTGAGGGAGTAAGACCTTGTCGGTCGCTGACCTGCGGGGCTTCCTGAGCCAGGAATCCCTCTGCTTTAGCTGAGGGAGGGTTCAAAGCAGTACCTCCGGTATGTCCAGATGGCGGGAGCGCAGCCATTCGCCGACGGCCTTGGCCTGGGGGTCGAAGCGGGCCTGCGCCGCGACGCCCTCGCCGAGCAGGCCGTCCACGACGAAGTTCAGGGCCCGCAGCCGGGGCAGCGGATGGCGGGTGACGTTCAGCGCGGCCGTCTCCGGAAGCAGCTCCCGCAGCCGGTCGACGGTGAGGGTGTGGGCCAGCCAGCGCCAGGCGTCCGCACCGCGCGCCCAGACGCCGATGTTGGCGCTGCCGCCCTTGTCGCCGCTGCGGGCCCCGGCGACCGCGCCGAGCGGGGCGCGGCGGGTGGGGCCCGGCGGCAGCGGGGGCGGCAGCGGAGGTACGTCCACCGGGCCCCCGGCGGCGGGCGTGGTGGGCGCCGGGGGAACGGACAGCCGGGTGCTGTCCGGCAGTACGGCGGTGTGCGGCACGGTGTCGGCCGGGGTCTCCACGGCCTCGAAGACGCCGTAAGGGGAGCCCTTTCCGGGCGGGGCGGTGACGTGGAAGCCGGGGTAGCTGGCGAGGGCCAGTTCGACGGCCGCCCCGCTGATCACCCGCCCCACCGCCGCCGGGTCCCGGTCGCGCACCACCAGCCGCAGCAGCGCGCTCGCCTCCTCCTGCACGGCCGCGTCGGGGTGGTCGGTACGGGAGAGGGTCCAGCGCACCTCGGCGGGGCGGCGCTTGCTCATCGCCCCCTCCATCTGGTCCCGTACGAGCGCCGCCTTGGCCTCGATGTCCAGGCCGGTGAGCACGAACACCACCTCGTTGCGGTGGCCGCCGAGCCGGGTCAGCCCGGTCTTGAGGGTGCGGGGCGGCGCCTCGCCCCGTACGCCGTGGACGCGCACCCGGTCCGGGCCGTCCTGGGTGAGCCGCACCGAGTCCAGCCGGGCGGTGACATCGGGGCCCGGGTAGCGGGCGCCCGCCGTCTCGTAGAGGAGCTGGGCGGTGACGGTCCCGACCGTGACGGCGCCGCCGGTGTGCGGATGCTTGGTGATCACGCTGGAGCCGTCGGGGTGGAGCTCGGCGAGGGGGAAGCCGGGGCGGCGGACGTCGTGCTCGGCGAAGAAGGAGTAGTTACCGCCGGTCGCCTGGGTACCGCACTCCAGGATGTGCCCGGCGACCACGGCCCCGGCGAGCGCGTCCCAGTCGTCGGCGGCCCATCCGAAGTGCGCGGCGGCGGGGCCCGTCACCAGCGCGGCGTCCGTGACCCGCCCGGTGACGACCACGTCCGCGCCCCCGCGCAGACAGGCCGCGATCCCGGCGCCACCGAGATACGCGTTGGCGGTCACCACGCCGGGCCCCCAGTCGCGGGCGTCGAGGAGATCGTCGCCCTCGACATGGGCCACCCGGCACTCGATCCCGAGCCGGTCGGCGAGCTCGCGGATCGCATCCGCCAGACCGGCCGGGTTCAGCCCGCCCGCGTTGGTGACGAGCCGTACCCCGCGCTCCATGGCGAGCCCCAGGGTGTCCTCGAGCTGGCGCAGAAAGGTCGTGGCATAGCCCCGCGCGGGGTCCTTGGCGCGGTCCCGGCCCAGGATGAGCATGGTCAACTCGGCGAGGTAGTCACCGGTCAGCACGTCCAGGGGCCCACCGGTGAGCATCTCGCGCAACGCGTCGAAGCGGTCGCCGTAAAAGCCGGAGGCGTTGCCGATGCGGAGGGGGCGGGGCGGAGGGGTCACCAGGCGCCTCCGGGGCGGTGTCCGGGGACGTCGCCCTGCGGGGCGGGGCTCGCGGGCCCATCGCTCGGGGCGCCACCGCCTGCGGGCCCATCGCTCGGGGCGCCATCGCCCGCCAAGGCGTCGCCTCGGGCACCACGGCCTCCGGAGGGGCCGCCTGAGCCACCACCGCCTGCGCGGACGTCACCCGGGGCATCACCCCCCGCCCTGCGCTCGGTACCACCACCCACCATGTGCTCCGCCCGCTGCCCCGGCGCCCGGCCCCTGCCGGGCGGGCCCGCGAACGCCTGGGCGATGTCCAGCCAGCGGTCCGCGTCCGGCCCTTCGGCGCGTAGGGCCAGATCGTCGCGGTGGGCCCGCTGGGTCACCAGCAGACAGAAGTCCAGCGCGGGCCCGGTGACCCGCTGGGCGGCGTCCTCCGGCCCGTACGTCCACAGCTCACCGGCCGGGGCGGTGAGTTCGACCCGGAACTCATCGGCCGGCGGCTCCATGCCCCGCGCCGCGTACGCGTAACCCCGCGCCCGGAACCCGATCCGGGCCACGTGGCGCAGCCGGGCGGTGGGGACTCGGTGCGCGCCCAGGGCGTCGGCGACGTCCTGGCCGTGCGCCCAGGTCTCCATCAGCCGGGCGGTCGCCATCGACATCACGCTCATGGGCGGCCCGTACCACGGCAGCCGGGCGCGCGGCGGCTGCGCGGCCAGCGTACGGAGCAACCGCTCCCGCCCCTCGCGCCAGCGCCCCAGCAGCACCTCGGGCGGCTCGGCCGCGCCGCGCTCGGCGCCCTCGTCCACGAACGCGTCCGGCGCGGCCCACGCCCGGCGCACCTCGTCCGCGAACCCCTGGGCGTCCTCGGCGGCTTGTACGGCCCGCTCGTCGGTCCACGCGAGATGGGCGATCTGGTGGGCGACGGTCCACCCGGGCGCGGGCGTCGCCATCCGCCACTCCGCACCCCCGAGCCCGGCCACCAGGCCGTCCAACTCGTCCCCCTCCGCTCGCAGATCGCCGAGCAGAGCCTCCGTCTCGGACACGCGTCGCTCCCGTCGTCGGGTCTGTCGTGTGTCGGCCTTCTCTTGCCCTCGCCGAGTGCTCTCGTCCAGGGCTCTCGTCGAATGCCCCTGTCGAGTGCCCGTCGAGTGCCCTCGCCGAGCGAGAGTGGCAGCGCGACGAGAAACAATCAAGCACGCTTGCATGATTCAGCCGGTTGAGACGACCCGTCAGAACACGTCGGCAGGGGAGCTGGTCGGCTCGATGAGGTGTGCGGCTCGGCCGACCAGCCCCGGCAGCGGCGAACGGCTCGCCTTATGGCAGCCGTTCCGCCAGGACCTCTGCCAGGTGGCGGCCCTTCTGGCCCGCCAGCTGGGTGAGTTGGGTGCGGCAGGAGTAGCCGTCCGCCAGGACCTCCGTGCCGGGTTCCGCGGCCCTTACGGAGGGCAGCAGTTGCTCCTCGGCGCAGGCCGCCGAGACCTCGTAGTGGCCGTTCTCGAAGCCGAAGTTGCCTGCCAGGCCGCAGCAGCCGCCGCTCAAGGCGCCCGTAAGGCCGGCGCGTTCGCGGAGGCGGCGTTCGGCGGCGTCGCCGAGGACGGCGTGCTGGTGGCAGTGGGTCTGGCCGACGACGGGGCGGTCGATCCTCGGGGGCTGCCAGTCGGGGGCGTACCGCTCCAGCGCCTGGGCGAAGGTCGAGACGGACTCGGCGAGGCGTGCGGCGCGCGGGTCGGAGGTGAGGAGTTCGGGGAGGTCGGTGCGGAGGGCGGCGGTGCAGCTGGGTTCGAGGCCGACCACCGGGAGCCCGGCGTCCAGGGCCGGGGCCATGACGTCCAGGGTGCGCCGCATGACCGTACGGGCGCGGTCGAGCTGGCCGGTGGAGACCCAGGTCAGCCCGCAGCACACGGGTTTCGGCGGGACGACCACCCGCAGCCCGGCCGCCTCCAGCACGGCGACCGCCGACCGGCCGACGGACGGGGAGAGGTGGTTGGTGAAGGTGTCGGGCCACAGGACGACGGTCCGTCCGTGCTCGGGCCGCCCCGATCCCGACGCGGCCCCGGCCATCGCCTCGCGTGCCGCCTCGCGGACCCGGTTCCGCCACCACCGTGTGAAGGGCTCGTGGGCCAGTTCCGGGATGTCGCGTTCGGGGGCGATGCCGCCCAGGCGTTTGGCCAGGGTGGCGAGTGGGCTCACCCCGGCCAGCGCGTTGACCGCCGGGGCCGCCCGCAGGAGGGACGCCGCCCGCAACCACACCGGGAGCCACCCCATCGAGTAGTGGGCGGCCGGGCGCGGCCGGCCCTCGTAGTGGTGGTGCAGGAACTCCGCCTTGTAGGTGGCCATGTCGACCTCCACCGGGCAGTCGCTGCGGCAGCCCTTGCAGGACAGACACAGGTCGAGCGCGTCCCGTACCTCCTCCGAGCGCCAGCCGTCCTGGACCACCTCGCCCGCGAGCATCTCGTGCAGCAGCCGGGCGCGGCCGCGCGTGGAGTGCTTCTCCTCGCCGGTCACGCGGTACGACGGACACATCACCCCGGCGCCGGACACCGACTCGTTACGGCACTTGGCGACGCCCACACAGCGCCGGACCGCCGCCGAGAAGTCGCCCTTGTCGTGCGGATAGCCGAACTCGACGTCCACCGGGCGCCTGGGCAGCGGATCGAAGCGCAGGTTCTGGTCCAGGCGCTGGGGGCGGGCCAGGACGCCGGGGTTGAGGCCGCCCTCCGGGTCCCACAGGTCCTTGAAGCGGGAGAAGAGGCCGACCATCTCCGCCCCGTACATGCGCGGCAGCAGCTCGGCGCGGGCCAGGCCGTCGCCGTGTTCGCCGGAGAGCGAGCCGCCGTGGGCGACGACGAGATCGGCGAGGTCGGCGGAGAAGGCGCGGAAGACCCGGATGCCGGGCTCGGTCAGCAGGTCGAAGTCGATGCGGACGTGGATGCAGCCGTCCCCGAAGTGCCCGTACGGCGTGCCGCGCAGCCCGTGCTGGGCCATCAGGGCGCGGAAGTCGCGCAGATACGCGCCGAGCCGGGGCGGCGGCACCGCGCAGTCCTCCCAGCCGGGCCACGCCTCGCTGCCGTCAGGCGTCCGGGTGGCGGTACCGGAGGCGTCCTCGCGCACCCGCCACAGGGCGCGCTGCCCGGCCGGGTCGGCGACCACGGTGTGGTCGGTGGTGGCCTCGGCGGCGGCGCGGGCCACCTCCTGGGCGCGGGAAAGTGCCTCCTCGCGGGTGGCGCCGCCGACCTCCACGAACAGCCAGGCGCCGCCCTTGGGCAGCCCGGTCGCCCCGGCGACCAGGTCGGCGGCCATGCCCTCGACGGTCAGCGGACCGTACGGCAGCAGGGTGTGCGCGGCCTCGGCCGCCGCGCTCTCGTCGGGGTAGCCGAGCACGGCGAGGGCACGGGCGGCGGGCGCCTGCACCAGCCTTACGGTCGCCTCGGTCACCACGCCGAGCGTGCCCTCGCTGCCGGTGAGGGCGCGGGCGAGGTCGGCGTTCTTCTCGGGCAGCAGCTCGTCCAGGGCGTAGCCGGAGATCCGGCGGGGCAGCTCGGGGAAGCCGGTGCGCAGCAGGGCCAGATGCTGACCGGCCAGGGACCGTATGCCGTCGCGGAGCCGGGCGGGCAGGTCGTGGAGGCCCTGGGCGGCGCGCACCCGCTCCCCGCCGTAGGTGAGGACGTCCAGCTCGTGGACGTTGTCGGCGGTGGTGCCCCAGGCCACGGAGTGGGAGCCGCAGGAGTTGTTGCCGATCATGCCGCCGAGGGTGCAGCGGCTGTGGGTGGACGGGTCGGGGCCGAACGTCAGCCCATGGGCGCCGGCCGCCGTACGGAGGTCGTCGCAGATCACGCCCGGCTGGACGACGGCGGTGCGCCGCTCGGGGTCGAGCGAGAGGATGCCGCGCATATGGCGGGTGAAGTCGAGGACGACGCCGAGCCCGGTGGCCTGGCCCGCGATCGAGGTCCCGCCGCCGCGCGCGACCACCGGCACCCCGCGCTCCCGGCACACGGCCAGCACCGCCGCCACGTCGTCGGCGTCGCGGGGCGCGACCACCCCGGCGGGGACCCGCCGGTAGTTCGACGCGTCCATGGTCATCAGGGCCCGGCTCGCCGTGTCGAAGGAGACGTCCCCGCGGACGGCCCGCCGCAGGGCCTGCTCCAGCTCGTCTGCCTGGTGATCAGCCATGCCTTCCATGGTCCACGGCGAGGCGGCCGTTGAGAATGTCCCATTCCGATTCATGGCCGCCTCATGGCCGCCATGCATGGGCCGAACAGCTCGCATGGCCGCCTTAAGGCCGCCATGTATGGGCGGAACAGCTCGCATGGCCGCCTTAAGGCCACCATGTTCCGCGATCGACCCCTATACCGGCACATCCTCGCGCGTCAACAGGATGTGGACATACCGTCTCAGCCGCTGGACGCACCGTCGGACCGCGGCGGCCGACGGATTAGGCTTCGGCTCGTGGCTGAGATCCGGATTCCCGATGACATCAAGCCCGCCGACGGACGCTTCGGCTCGGGCCCCTCCAAGGTGCGCACCGAGGCGCTGAGCGCCCTGGCCGCGACCGGAAGCTCCCTGCTGGGCACCTCCCACCGCCAGGCCCCGGTCAAGAGCCTGGTCGGCTCCGTGCGCGAAGGGGTGCGCGAGCTCTTCCAACTCCCGGAGGGGTACGAGGTCATCCTGGGCAACGGCGGCTCCACCGCCTTCTGGGACATCGCGACCCACGGGCTGATCGACTCCAAGTCCCAGCACCTGTCCTTCGGCGAGTTCTCCTCGAAGTTCGCCAAGGCGGCGAAGCTGGCGCCGTGGCTCGAGGAGCCCACGGTGATCACTTCCGACCCCGGCACCCACCCGGAGCCGCGCGCCGAGAGCGGCACGGACGTCTACGCCTTCACCCACAACGAGACCTCCACCGGTGTCGCCATGCCCATCCAGCGGGTGGCCGGTGCCGACGAGGGCGCGCTGGTGCTGGTGGACGCCACCTCCGGGGCGGGCGGTCTGCCGATCGACATCGCCGAGACGGACGTCTACTACTTCGCGCCGCAGAAGTCCTTCGCGGCGGACGGCGGCCTGTGGATCGGCGTCTTCTCGCCCGCCGCGCTGGAGCGCGCCGCCCGGATCCACGCCTCCGGCCGACATGTCCCCGAGTTCTTCTCGCTGCCGACCGCGATCGACAACTCGCTGAAGAACCAGACGTACAACACCCCGGCGCTGGCGACGCTCTTCCTGCTGGACGACCAGCTGAAGTGGATCAACGGCCAGGGCGGTCTGGACTGGGCGGTGCGGCGCACCGCGACCTCCTCGCGCACGCTGTACGGCTGGGCCGAGGAGTCCAAGTTCGCCACCCCGTTCGTGGCCGACCCGGCCAAGCGGTCGCAGGTCGTCGGCACGATCGACTTCAACGAGGAGATCGACGCCGCCGCGGTCGCCAAGGCGCTGCGGGCCAACGGCATCGTGGACACCGAGCCGTACCGCAAGCTGGGCCGTAACCAGCTGCGGGTCGCGATGTTCCCGGCCGTCGACCCGGCGGACGTCGAGGCCCTGACGGCGTGCGTGGACTACGTCATCGAGCACCTCTGAGGGCTCGCTCTGAGCTTCTGAGCGCAAGGGGCCCGCGGCCGACCACCGGCCGCGGGCCCCTTCGCGTACGTTGACGACCGGCCCAGGGATCAGCCCCGGCGGAAGAGCTTGCGCAGGCCGAAGAAGACCACCAGCGCGCCGACGAAGGTGAGCCCGGCCTTGACCAGGTTGCCGTTCTTGTCGTCGTCGGTGAGCTTGCCGTCGACGCGGTCGGAGTACTCCCCGTTCTTCTTCTGCTCCTTCGCGGTGGCGTCCGGCAGCAGCTCCCCGCCGAGGTCCACCGGCGTCACCTTGGAGCCCGCGCCCTCGGTGCCGTACATGAGGGTGCCGCCGTCGGGGGTGAAGGTGACCGACTCACCCTGCCGCTGCAGCGGCAGCCCCGGCTCCTTCTCCAGCCGCGTCGGCTTTCCGTTCCGCCAGTGGTACTCGGCGGCTGAGAAGTAGCCACGGAGCACCAGCCGGGTGCCGTCCGGGGAGAACGCCCCGTCCGTGACCTCCATGTCGATGTCGGAGACCCGCTGGAAGACATTCACCCCGGAGGGGCTCAGCGTGGTCGGTCCGGCGTACAGCCCGCCGTCCTCGTCGCTCTTGCTGGCGATGTAGACGCGGCCCGTCTTGGGATGGACCATCAGCGCCTCGGCGTTGCGCGGCCCGCCCTGGTACTTGACGGTGAACTGGGTCGCGGTGACGGTGGCGTCCTTCAGCCGCTTCGGCTCCGGGAAGCGGTAGATCCACACATGGTCCCACTGACCGCCCAGGTTGTCGCCGATGTCGCCGACGTAGACATTGCCGTCCGGCCCTATCGAGATCGCCTCCACATCGCGGGGATCCCCTATGCCGCGCAGGGTGATCCGCGCGACCGTCTTCCCGGTCCTGCCGTCCACGGCGTAGACGTACGGGCCGTCCGAGCTGTCGTTGTGCGTCCAGTAGACGCCGGGGTGCAGACGGCTCGCGGCGAGGCCGCTGGACTCGGTGATCCGTGGATCCTGGATCGTGAAGGGGGACGGCGACGACGAGTCGTCGGCGGCGGCCGGGGCGGCTGCGGACACGGCCAGCAGCGCGGCGGCACCGAGTACGAACGGAAGCGGACGCATGGGCCCAAGCCTGCCATCCCGCCGGGGGCGTCCGGCGCCGGAACCACGCCGAGGGGTCCCCTCCGGCCACGTATGGCCTCCGCCTGGGCAGGGCTTCCGTCTTCCGCCCACGTCTGACTCTCGGCGATCAGGCCCGACTCCCGTGATCAAGCCCGGCTTCCGTGATCAAGCCCGACTTCCGTGATCACGCATGACTTCCGCGATCACGGGCAGATAACGTCTGTCAATTATTTGTGCGGGCGACCACGCCCAAATAACCCCGAGATTATTTGATCTCATCCGGGGATTATTTCGGCGAGAAATTTATCGGTCATTGACGGCATAGCGGGCGGCGGCATTGCAATACAGAAAGGCCCCGCTTACGGTCTGAGCTCATGAGCGAATACAGCCAGTCCTCTTATGCGCAAACCGCACCGCCCACGCATTCCGCCGGTGCCCCGAACCACGGTGCGGCACCGGCCGCGCCGTCCAAGAAGATCGCGATCTTCGCGATCGTCGGCTCGGTCATCGCGCTGGTCGGCTCCATGGTGAACTGGGTGATCTCCGACTCCGAGGGCGCCACCGGGGGCATCAAGGGCATCGACGGCGACGGCATCATCACGCTGATCATCGCCCTGGTCGCGGCGGTCCTGTTCATCGCCGCCATGGCCACCAAGAAGGCGGCGCTCTACCTGGTCGGCGGCGTTCTTGGGCTGGCCATGGCCATTGTCGCGGCCATCAACATGGCCGACCCCGATCGGCTCCTCATCCAGAAGCTGAAGGACGAGGAGGGGGTGTCGCAGCAGGTCGCGGAGAAGGCGGTGGAGCAGGCCTCGAAGCTGTACGACATGACCGCAGGACCGGGGCTCTACATGGTCCTGATCGGCGCACTGATGGCCCTGGCCCTCGGCCTTCTCGGCTTTATGAAGTCCCGCGCCGCCCGGTAATCCGAAAAGACCGGTCGCATTCGGCGACCATATTCAGCGGCCATATCCGGCGATCACGTTCGACCGAAGTTCGGCCGGAGTTCGAGCCGGAGTTCGATCGACGTCCGGCCGAAGCCGCGAAACCCCAAGACGCCCGCTTTTTGACCGCACGGGGGGCCAAAAAGCGGGCTTTCGGGTTTTCTCGGTTTTTCCACGGGGTATTTCCGCCCGGGCCCCTGCCGCCGCCGACGACGGAGCACCCGGCCCGCCCCCCTTGATTAGAGCGCACTCCAACGGCTTGGCTGATTCCCATGGAGTACACGCAGCTCGGACGCACAGGTCTCAAGGTCAGCCGTATCGTCCTCGGCACCATGAACTTCGGTCCGCAGACGGAGGAGGCCGACAGCCACTCGATCATGGATGCCGCGCTCGACGCGGGCATCAACTTCTTCGACACCGCCAATGTCTACGGCTGGGGCGAGAACAAGGGCCGCACCGAGGAAATCATCGGGAGCTGGTTCGCCAAGGGCGGCGGGCGACGCGAGAAGACGGTCCTCGCGACCAAGGTGTACGGAAACATGGCCGCCGAGGGTGAGCCCTGGCCCAACAGCGACAAGCTCTCGGCCGTGAACATCCGCCGGGCCGTGGACGCCAGCCTCAAGCGGCTCGGCACGGACTACATCGACCTCTACCAGTTCCACCACGTGGACCGCTCCACCCCGTGGGACGAGATCTGGCAGGCCATCGACGTCCTCGTACAGCAGGGCAAGATCGTCTACGCGGGCTCCTCCAACCACGCGGGCTGGCACATCGCCCAGGCCAATGAGGCCGCCGCCCGCCGCGGTTCGTACGGGCTGGTCAGCGAGCAGTGCCTGTACAACCTGGCCGAGCGCCGCGCCGAGATGGAGGTCATCCCGGCCGCGCAGGGCTACGGCGTGGGCATCATCCCCTGGTCGCCGCTGCACGGCGGACTGCTCGGCGGCGCGCTCCGCAAGGAGCGCGAGGGCGGCGGCTCGCGCAGCACGTCCGGGCGCAGCGCCGACGCGCTGAAGAACACGGCGGTGCGCGATCAGATCCAGCGGTACGAGGACCTGCTGGCCAAGCACGGCATCGAGCCCGGCGAGGCGGCCCTGGCCTGGCTGCTCACCCGGCCCGGCGTCACCGGCCCGATCGTGGGTCCGCGCACGGCCGAGCAGCTGGCGTCGGCGGTGCGGGCGTCGGAGCTGACGCTGGGCGAGGAGCTGCTGACGGAGCTGGACGAGATCTTCCCCGGCCCGGGTCCGTCGCCGGAGGCGTTCGCCTGGTAGCGGAGAGGCTCCTACGGGGTGCCGGGGCGTCGGGGTGTCCGGCGGACCACGCAGCGGGGCTCCGCCCCTGTAGCCCGGGGTCTGGGGCGGAGCCCCACCACGCGGCAGAGCCGCATGGTGATGCAAGGGGGGCGTGGGCCGCGCGGCGGTCCACGCCCCCTCGTTCTCAACCTCCGAGTGCGGCAGCCGCGGCGACGACGACGAGAATCAGCACCAGCGCGCCGCTCATGATCATGTTTCTGGTCTTGGGGTCCACACCTCGAGATTAGCCGGACCGCTCAGTGCCCCAGCGGCCAGGCCGCCACCACCTCGTAGCGCGGCTGCTGCCCGGGGACGCCCGGGGCCGGTGGATGGCTGCGCACCAGGCTGAGCTCGCCCACGGTCCACTCCCGGCCCGCGAAGTCCGTGAGCCCGTCCACGTACGGCGCGAGGCTGGTGGCGGAGCCGTGGCGCGGGGAGCCGTGCCGCGGGGAGCGGGCGCGGGCGATGGTCAGATGCGGGTGGTACGGGCGGTGCCGGTCCATCGGGACCCCGGCCCGTCGGCCCCCCGCCTCGGCGGAGTCGGCCAGCCGCCGCAGGGCCTCGCTGTCGCCGTCGACGCCCACCCACACCACCCGATCGTCGAACCGGCCGCCGCCCGCGAGCCGCAGCTCATGGGGGTGGTGCCGATGGGCGGCGCGGGCCAGCCGGGTGTGCAGCTCGGGCAGTACGTCCTCGGCCACCTCGCCGAAGAAGGCGAGCGTGAAGTGCCAGCCCTGCCGCTCGGTCCAGCGCAGCCCGTCCGCCCCCGGCAGCGCCCGGAGCGCCTTGACCCGCGCAGCCAGCTCGGCGACGGCCGCCTCCGGCGGCAACACGGCGGCGAAGAGTCTCATCCGCCCAGTCTCCCGCACCGGAGGTGGGGAACTCAGCCCCTCCGGCGTGCGAGGAGCGGGGTCCCGGGCGAAGTCAAAGAGGCGGAGCCCCGGCAAAGCCAAAGGGGCAGTTCAGGCCGTGGCGGCCAGCGGCTTGTCCTCCGGCTCGGGCGTGCGCGGCACGAAGATCACACGCGGGTGGCCCCGGCGCAGGTCCAGCTTCAGCCGCAGGCCGCCGGCCCGGACCAGGATCAGCCCCACCCCGGCCGCGGCGGCCGCCGAGACCAGGCCGCCCGCGGCGAAGCCGATGCGCGCGCCGCAGGTGTCGGTCAGCCAGCCCACCAGCGGGCCGCCGATCGGCGTACCGCCGACGAAGACCATCATGAACAGGCTCATCACCCGGCCCCGCATCGCGGGATCCGTCGCGAGCTGGACGCTGGAGTTCGCGGTCACGTTGAACGTCAGGCTGAAGATCCCGATCGGCACCATGAGCGCCGCGAAGAGCCAGAAGTACGGGGTGGCCGCCGCGACCATCTCCAGCACGCCGAACATCAGCGCCGCCCCGACCAGCAGCCGCCGCCGGGCCACCACGCGCCGGGCGGCGAGCAGCGCGCCCGTCACCGAGCCGATCGCGATCAGGGTGTTGAGCAGGCCGTACGTACCCGGTCCGGCGTGGAAGACATCGTCGGCGAAGGCGCTCAGCCAGATCGGGAAGTTGAAGCCGAAGGTGCCGATGAAGCCGACGAGCACGATCGGCCAGATCAGATCGGGGTTCCCGGCCACATAGCGCAGCCCCTCCCGCAGCTGCCCCTTGCCGCGCGGCGCCCGCTCGACCTTGTGCAGCTCGCTGGTACGCATCAGCAGCAGCCCGATGATCGGGGCGCCGAAGGAGAGTCCGTTGATGAGGAAGGCCCAGCCGCTGCCCACGGCGGTGATCAGCACACCGGCGACCGCCGGGCCGATCAGCCGGGCGGACTGGAAGTTCGCGGAGTTGAGGCTGACCGCGTTCCGCAGGTCCTTGGGGCCGACCATCTCGTTGACGAAGACCTGGCGGGTCGGGTTGTCGACGACGGTGACCATGCCGAGCAGGAACGCGATCAGATAGACGTGCCAGACCTGCACATGGCCGCTGAGGGTGAGGGCGGCGAGGGCGAGCCCGCACAGCCCCAGCGCGGTCTGGGTGAAGAGCAGCAGTCGGCGCCGGGGACATCGGTCCGCGATGACCCCGCCGTAGAGGCCGAAGAGCAGCATGGGCAGGAACTGCAGCGCGGTGGTGATGCCGACCGCGGTGGAGGAGCCGGTGATGCTCAGGACCAGCCAGTCCTGGGCGATCCGCGACATCCAGGTGCCGGTGTTGGAGATCATGGCACCGGTCGCGAACAGGCGGTAGTTGCGGATCCTCAGCGAACGGAAGGTCCCGCCCCGGGTGCGTCCCGCGGTGACGGCGGGTGCGGGGTCGGATACGGAGTTTCCGGGGGTGCCGGGGGTGCCGGGGGTGCCCAGGCTTCCGGGGTCTCCGGGGTGTGCGGGGTTCTTCGGTGCGGGTGCGGAGTCTGCTCCGGGTCCCGTACTCAAGTGCGTTCGCCTCCTGGCTGCCTCGGGTCGTTCTTACATATGCGCGAGCTTCTCCAGTACGGGCGCGGCGGCGCGCAGCACGTCCCACTCGTCCTCGGTCAGCTCCCCGACCAGCTCGGCCAGCCAGGCGTTGCGCTTGCGTCGGCTCTCTTCGAGCATGGCCTCTGCCCGCTCGGTCGGCGAGACGACCTTCTGCCGCCGGTCCTCAGGATGCGGCTCGAGCCTGACCAGTCCCTTGGCCTCCAGCAGCGCCACGATGCGGGTCATCGACGGTGGCTGGACGTGCTCCTTGCGGGCCAGCTCGCCGGGGGTGGCGGAGCCGCACTGGGCCAGCGTGCCCAGGACCGCCATCTCGGTCGGGCTGAGCGATTCGTCCACCCGCTGGTGCTTGAGCCGCCGCGACAGGCGCATCACTCCGGACCGCAGTGCGCTGACCGCGGCCGCGTCATCGGGGGGCGCCTCCGCCTGGTGCTGGGGGCGGGACAGATCCGGCATGGTCTTTAGCATAACTCATTACCTCGCCTAATGAAACCCTGGTGACTTCCCTATTTCTATTTCACCCGAACGAGTGAAACGACTCCGGGTAGTAACGTACGGCGGCACGCATGAGCGCCCAGGACCACGGGGGTCCGGGGCGCTCAGGGCGGAACGCTCGCGCGCCAGGCGGGACGGCGTGCACCAGGGCGGGACGACGACCCGGCTCAGGCTCGACCCAGGCAGTGCCGGGCTCGACCCAGGTAGTGCCGGGCTCCGCTCAGGCAGTGCCGGGCTCGGCTCAGGAGACGCCGAGTGCCTGTTCGATCGGGTTGAGCAGGAAGTACACCAGGAAGCACAGCCCCACCGCGGCCAGCAGCCAGGGGATCTCCCGGGTCCGCCGGGTGGCGATGCGCAGCAGCAGGAACGCGAGGACGCCCAGCCCGATCCCGTTGGTGATGCTGTAGGTGAACGGCATCGAGATCATGGTCAGGAAGGCCGGGATCGCGATCGTGGAATCGCTCCAGTCGATCTCCTTGACGTTCGCCGCCATGATCAGGAAGCCGACGACCACCAGCGCGGGGGTCGCGGCCTGCGAGGGCACCACCTTGGCCAGCGGGGTGAAGACCAGCGCGAGCAGGAAGAGCGCGCCGGTCACCACGTTCGCGAGTCCGGTGCGCGCCCCTTCCCCGACGCCCGCCGTGGACTCCACGAAGCAGGTGTTGGCCGAGGCCGAGCCGAAGCCGCCGCCCGCGACCGCGACGCCGTCCATCATCAGGATCCGGCCCATGCCCGGCAGCTGGCCGCGCTCATCGGTCAGCCCGGCCTCCTCGCCGACGCCGATGATCGTGCCCATCGCGTCGAAGAAGCCGGACAGCAGCACGGTGAAGACGAAGAGACAGCCGGTGAGCAGGCCGACCTCATGGAAGCCGCCGAAGAGGCTGACATCGCCGACGAGGCCGAAGTCCGGGGTGTCGACCACCTTGTCCGGCACCGTGGGGATGGTCAGCCCCCACTGGGCGTCCGGGATCTGGGCCAGGGAGTTGATCACGATCGCGACCACGGTCATCGTCACGATGCCGATCAGGATCGCGCCGCGCGTCTTGCGGACGATCAGGATGAAGGTGAGCGCGAGACCGACCACGAAGACCAGCACCGGCCAGCCCTGGAGCCGCCCGGCCACCCCCAGGCCGAGGGGGACGGTGGTGTGCGCGGAGTCGGGGTTACGGCTGACGAAGCCGGAGTCGACCAGACCGATCAGGGCGATGAAGAGACCGATACCGATCGCGATCGCCCGCCGCAGCCCGGACGGGATCGCGTCCATCACCCGCTGCCGCAGTCCCGAGGCGACGAGGATCATCAGCACCAGACCCGCGAGCACCACCATGCCCATCGCGTCCGGCCAGCTCATCTTGGGCGCGAGCTGGAGCGAGACCACGGCGTTGATGCCGAGGCCCGCGGCCAGCGCGATGGGCACGTTGCCGATGATCCCCATGAGCAGCGTGGTCAGACCCGCGATCAGGGCGGTGGCGGTGACCAGCTGGCCGTTATT
Organism: Streptomyces sp. 5-10; assembly: GCF_014712245.1. Lineage (NCBI taxonomy): Bacteria > Bacillati > Actinomycetota > Actinomycetes > Kitasatosporales > Streptomycetaceae > Streptomyces > Streptomyces sp. 5-10. The sequence continues at coordinate 35,489 of NZ_JACVYG010000038.1, read as the reverse complement.
GAGCTGATGCCCGAACTTGTCCGTACCGGCCCCGAGGATGATCGGGTTCAGTACGACGATGTAGGCCATCGCAAAGAACGTGGCCAGTCCGCCCCGGATCTCCCGGGAGATCGAGGAACCACGCTCGCTGATCTTGAAGAACTTGTCGATGCCCTTGGCGGGGGGAATCGGAGCCTGCTCGCCGGCGTCGACCGGCGCGGTGGCCGAGGGGGACATGAAGGACCTCAGGGTGCGTGAACGGCAACGGCGGGGCCCTTTGGATGATCGAACGAGACATTCCACTCAGACCCAGAAGTATTCAGTATGAAACTATCAACACCGGATCGCCAAACCGGTCCCGGTGAGGTCTCGGTGAGGTCCCGACGAGGTCTCGGCACGGCGCTCGGCGCCGCCCCGGCGCCACCCCGGCACGGCCCCCGGCGCCGTCCCGGCACGACCCTCGGCGCCGCCCCGGTCACGGCCCCGGCCGGGCCCGTGACCGGCCCCCTTAAGCTGTGGCCATGACGAAGTGGACCCCCAAGCACGAGGCGCCGGAGCCCCTTGAGGGCAATGTCGTGGCCACGATCACCGGCGGCACGATCCTGTGGTTCGTCCTCTTCCTCGCCCAGCTGCCGTTCTATGGCTGGTTCCGTGACCACGGACATCTGTGGTGGCTGTGGACCTGCCTGGCCGGCGGCGGCCTCGGGCTGCTCGGCATCTGGTACGTACGGGCCCGGGAGACGGCGATCCGCCGCGGCTCGCGGAACGGCGACACGCAGCCGGCCGACGCGCAGAACGACTGACGCACGGACGGCCGACGCGCAGAACGGCTGACTCGCAGCCAGCCGACACACAGAACGGCCGACGCGCAGCCGGCCGACACACAGAGCCGCCGACTCACCGCACCGCTGCCGCGCCCACCCCGAGCGCGCACAAGGGGCACCCGCGACGGCGCGGCGCCGGACTGCCCGCCGTTCCCGGCGGCGGCCCGGCGCCCTGGCCTGGTGCGCGGGCGCGCTCCCCTCCTCATGACGCACCCGCTCACCCGTCTGTGGTGCGCACAGAAAGATGACGGCCCCGCCGCGGGGACGCGCGGGCGGAGCCGGATGGGTCAACTGTACGATCTTCACGGGCCGTTCACAATGTTGCGGAAGCCTCACGACGGGCACTTTGTTCGGGAACTACCGTCTTGTGATCGTCAACTCACCAGTAATGTGAGGGATATGACCGGTAACCGCTTTCGTGCCGATGAGATCGACACCAGCAAGCCGCACTCGGCCCGCATGTACGACTACTTCCTGGGCGGCAAGACCCACTACGCGGTCGACACCCACGCCGCCGAACAGGTCGAGGCCGTCTGGCCCGACGTCAAGCCGTGGACGCGTGCCAACCGGTCATTCATGCACCGCGCCACCCGCTGGCTCGCGGGCGAGGCGGGCATACGGCAGTTCCTGGACATCGGGACCGGCATCCCCACCGAGCCCAACCTCCACCAGGTCGCCCAGAAGACCGCCCCGGACTCCCGGGTCGTCTACGCGGACAACGACCCGATAGTGCTGGCCTACGCGCAGGCCCTGTTGCTCTCCACGCCCGAGGGCCGCACCGCCTACATCCACGCGGACGTCAGCGATCCGGAGGCGATCCTGGCCGCCGAGGAGCTGAACGACACCCTCGATCTGTCCCAGCCGGTCGCCCTGTCGCTCAATGCGATCATGCACTTCATCGCGGACGAGCAGAAGCCGTACGAGATCGTGCGCCAACTGGTCGAGCCGCTGGCCTCGGGCAGCTATCTCGTGCTCTCGCACGGCGCGATCGACCCCCGCCCCGGCGTCTCGGACGCGGTCACCAACCTCTACCGCAGCAGCGGCATCCATGTGCAGGGACGCACCCGGGAGGAGATCCTTCCGTTCTTCGACGGGCTGGAGCTGGTCGATCCGGGCGTGGTGATGCCGCACCGCTGGAAGCCCGAGGGCGAGCAGGCCAGGGCCGAGGCGGAGGCCAAGGAGTTGTGGATCTTCGCGGGCGTGGCCCGCAAGCCCTGACTCTCGCGGGCGTGGCACGCAAGTCCTGACTCTCGCGGGCGTGGCACGCAAGCCCTGACCGGGGAGCGGGCCTTGCCCCGGAGCACCGAGGCAAGGCCCACGCGCACACCCCGTACCCGCGCGCCGCGCACACCCCGTACGCGCGCGCCCGTCAGTCGAACCAGCGGGCCCGCGCCAGCTCCTCCGTACGGGTCAGATCCTCCAGCAGGGCCGCCACCTCGAACCGGCGCGCCCAGTGGCCGGCCGCCCAGGACAGACCGGCCGCGACGCCCTCGACCGTCGAGGCGTGCAGGGTGCCGTCCACATACCGCCAGTCCAGCTCGATCTCGCCCGAACCCGAACCCGAGCCCGAGCCTGCGCCCTCATCCGGACCCTCGCCCGGGCCCTCGATCAGCAGCTCCTCGTGCTCGATGTACGACAGCGGGGCGCCCGGGAGGAGTTCGCGGACCGCCTCGGGCACCTCGTGCGGATCGCCCTGTGAGGTCACCCGCGCCGGGTACGCCTCGCTCAGCCGCCGCACCTGGAACAGCTCGGCCAGCTCCGCCGCCCGCGTGGGCCGTACGGGCAGCAGCGCCCGGCCGTCCGCCTCGGCCAGCGGCATCAGGTCCGGGGCGTCCGCGACCAGCGCCTCGCCCGCCTCGACCACCGTCGGCTCGCCGTCCACGATGGCGCGCAGCTCGTCCGGCAGGGTCACCTGCTCGGGGTCCAGGTCGGCCAACTGCCCGTAGATGGCGTGCAGCTGGGCGGGGGACACCTCGCGGTCCGGGTCGGCGAGGCGGGCCAGCAGCTCGGCGGCGCCGCCCGGCTCGTCCAGCAGCGCGGCGACGGAGGTCCGTACGCCCAGCGCCCGCAGCACCTGCTCGTCCTCGAACCCGGCCGCGTCCACCGCCTCGTACAGCCCGGCCAGCAGCGGATCGCCCCCGGCCGCGCGCAGCCCGGCGGGGCGGCGGCCGTCCAGCACCGGATGGCCGCGCAGCCACCACGCGGTGTACGAGCGCACGATCTCCGTCGTGCCGTCCGGCAGCAGCACCCGCACCGGCGCGGTCAGCGCGTCGCGCAGCGGCGGCTGGGCGAGCATGGCCAGCGCCCGCGGCCAGGCGTCGTCGTCGACCAGATCCAGGTCCCGTACGGCCACGATCTCGGTGGCCACCGGCGGCACCGGCGTCTCCGGCAGCCGGTCCAGCACGTCCTCGCACCACACGTCGACGGCGTCCAGCACGCCGACGTCGTCCGGTTCGGTGAAGTCGCCCTCGCGCGGCTCCAGTTCATCCGGGTCCAGCACCACATCGGTGGCCCTGACCAGCGTGAAGCCCGCCAGCACACCGACCGCGGCGAGCGGCTGCTCACCCCAGCGCTCGGCCAGTTCGGCGTCGCACGCGGCCAGTTCGCCCTCCCGCATCACCTGCTCGAAGGCGCTGCCGGGGAGGACCAGCTCACCGGCCGGGGCCAGCTCCCCGTCCTCGTCCGGCAGCGCGAGCGCGGCCAGCCACGGCTCGTCGCCGGGCGCCAGCCGGGCCTGCTGGACCAGGCCGAGGACGGTGTCGGCCAGCGTGTCGGCGTCCAGCGCCGCGCCCAGACCGCCTTCGCCCTCCTCCGCGAACGGGTCGTACTCGTCCTCCGCCTCCAGCGAATGCGCGACGGCGGTCCGTACCTGCGGGGTCGTCAGCACGGCGCGGGGGGTGGCGGGGGTCGCGCCGAGCTTCTCCAGCAGCGGATGGGCGGCGTCCGGATGTGCAACTTTCAGGCCGAGGCGGGCGAGGGTGCGATGCGTATCGCTGACCGCGGCGGCGCGCTCGGGGGTCCGCGCGGGCGCGGCGGACTCAGCGATTCCGGCGGGTGCGGCGGTGACGGCGGACTCGACCGGTCCGGCGGACTCGGCGGGGAAGGCGGACTCGGCGGTTCCGATGCTGTCCAGCCCGTGCGGGCCGTCCAGGTCGCCGTCGGCCTCGCCCGGCAGCGGCAGCAGCACCTGCCGCGGCCCGATCGTCGTCCGGCCGTCCGCCAACGGCACCGGCAGCCCACTGAGCCGGTCCGGGTCGATGCCGCCCAGCGAGTCGTACAGCCGCCGCCACCAGGCCGGGGCGCGCTCCACGCCCGCGAGCCGGTCGATGAGCTCGCCCAGCGGCACCCGGGCCACGCCCAGCACCCGCAGCTCCGAGCGGCGCTCGAGACCCGCGGGCAGCAGCGTCGGGAACAGCTCGGCCAGCACCTCCACCGTCTCCGCGCCCGCGCCCTCGACGATCTCGGCGTCCCGGGGCCGCAGCGCGTACGGCTCGCCCTCGGCGCCGCCGCGCGCCAGCACGTCGTCGTCCCAGTCGGCCGGGGTGGGCGCGGGCGGGGCGGCGGCCGGCTCCCCCGCCGCGGGGCCGCCCTGGGCGGCGTCCGGACCGAGCGCCTCCGGCGAGCCGAGCCAGCCCGCCGCGGCCTCGGCCACGGCCGCGTCCTCCGTGCCCACGCCCACCGCCGGTGCGGCGGCGCTGGGCAGGAACGGCACCCTCGGCAGCCGCTCCAGCACCCGCTGGCGCAGCTCCCCGTCCAGCTCGCCCCGGCCCAGCTGGCCCGGGACCAGGTCGATCGAGCCGACCGAGACCGGATGCCAGTCGCGCAGCAGCGTCGCGTACGCCTCGGCCGCGCGGTCCAGCAGGAAGTCCGTGAGCGGCCCGGGGGCGGTGTGGCGGCGGGTGGGCTCCAGCGGGAAGGACGCGATCAGCAGCGCGGGCATGCCCAGCGGCTCGTCGGTCGGCGTCGGGGCGTGGACCACCGGGGCGGTCGCGGGCCGCGTCGGCGCGCCCTCCGCGTCCACCGGAACCGCCCAGGTCACCGACCACACCGGACGCAGCCGCTCCTCCACCGGGCGGTCCGCGAGCAGCTCCGGCTCCAGCCGCCCGCCGACGCTCTCGGTGCGCCAGCGCGTCGTACCGCGGGCGCCGCTGTCCTCGACGACGGTGTACGGGCCGTCCTGGCGGCGGCGCAGCGTCCGGACGCCCTCGACGGTCTCGACCACGACCTCGGCCAGGCCGGGGAGGGTGAGCAGCAGCGCGTCGTCGATCCCGGCCAGCAGCCGCTCCGCGACGTCCCAAGCGGCGCCGTCGCGCAGCGGCAGCACGACGACGGTGTCGTAGCCGTCCGGGGCGCTCCCCTCGGCGGGCAGCGGCAGCCGCAGCAGGGGGACGTGGCCGTCGCGGCGGCGCAGCTCCTCGGCGAGGCCGGGGCTGGCGGCGGTGGCGCGCTGGGTCAGCTCCCGCGCCTCGGCCAGCGACCAGCGCACCCCGCCGGTGCGGCCCACGACCGCGGGCTCGTCGCTCACCGCGAGCACCGCCGCGAAGCCGACGCCGAACCGCCCGACCGCGCTCTCCGGCTCGTCCCGCTTGGCCGACGCCCGCAGGGTGGACAGCGACTCGACGCCCGCCGCGTCCAGCGGCGCCCCGGTGTTGGCGACGGCCAGCACGGCGGGCTCGCCGTCGGTGGCCGGCCGCAGGGTCAGCCGCAGCCGCCCGGGCACCCCGGCGCGGGCGGCGGCGTCCGCCGCGTTCTGGGCCAGCTCGACGACCAGCCGGTCGCGGTGGCCGCCCAGCGCCAGGTCCTCCTCGGCGTTGGCGTCCTCCCGGAACCGGGCGGGCGACGCGGCCCAGGCGTCCAGCACGCCGCGCCGCAGCCGCGCGGTCCCGAACGGGTCCACGTCCTCGGTCGCGCCTCGCACCATCGCCGTGCTGCTCACGTCTCGCCTCCGGAAGTTCCTGGTCGGGGTCCGTCCTGCGCCACGGCGCCACACCGCCGAGTCCCCCGCGGTGCGGATCCACCCCACCGCGCTCGCCGTTCCCTCGCGTGCCGCCCTTGCTAGCCGCGAACGTACCGCTATCCGCCGTCAAACGACGCCCCGGGCCCCACACAACCGGATTCTCCCCCTCACCTTGGGGCCCAGGGGCCCCGTCCCGCCAGGTCCCCGCCGTGGGCACGCGGGCAGGGGCGCCGCACCCTCCACCGCCGCCACCACGCCCCCGCCGTGACGGGCACCCCGGGTGCCGCGGTGGCCGCTTGCCCCAGGGGATGTCCGACGGATCGTGACGCCTGCGGCGGGCCACGCGGCGGAGCCGCATATAGGTAGCGGCAGGCGTGAGGGGCGGGCGGGGCAGCAGCCGCGAGGAAGCAGGCGGGGCGGCAGGCGTGAGGAAGCAGCGGGGCAGCAGCCGCGAGGGGACGGGGCGCTGGCGCCGCAACGCGCTGGGACGCGCGGCCCCGCCGGGACGGGAGTTCGCTGCCGCCGTCGGGGCGACCGTGTGCCGGGCGGCGGCCCCGGCCCGCAGTTCTGCAGCAGCCGGGCCAGGGCCGTCCTTCCGCAGCGGCCCAGCCAAGGCCGTCCTTCCGCAGCGGCTGGCCCCGGGCCGCCGTTCCCTAGCGGCCCAGCCGGGGACCGTCCTTCCGCAGCGGCCCAGCCGGGGACCGTCCTTCCGCAGCGGCCCAGCCAGGGCCGCCGTTCCCTAGCGGCTGGCCCCGAGCCGCCGCTCCATAGCGACCCAGCCGGGGCCGTCCTTCCGCGCAGCCTGGCCAGGGGCGCGTCCCGCAGCAGTGGCCCCGAGGCCGTCCTTCCGTGCGGCCTGGCCAGGGGCGCGTCCCGCGGCAGTGGCCCCGAGGCCGTCGTTCCGTGCAGCCTGGCCGGGCGCCGTCGTGGGGCGGGACCCGGGGCCCCTCAGCTGTGGCCCAGGTCCTCCGGGGGCGTGTCCGGCTCGACGGAGCCGCCCGTGCGGTCCGGGTGGAGGGGGAGGGGTTCGACGATGGTTTCGTCGACGACGGGCGGGGCCGGGCGGGGGGGCTTGGGCATGACGGCGGCCTCGGAGTGGGCGCCGCAGCCGTAGGAGAGGGAGACGACGCGGCCGTCCGCCGGGCTGAACTCGTTCGCGCAGACCCCGAACGCCTGCCCCAGCGAGCCGCCGAGGGCCACCAGGAAGCCGCAGCTCGCGCAGGTGCCGGGGGCCGCCTGGGCCATGGGGGTCTTGGGGCCGTACGCCTCGTCCCAGCGGTCGGCCGCGACGTGGAGGCCGTAGCGGGAGAGCACCCGGGCGCGCCGCATGCCCAGTTCCTCGGCGACGGCCGCGATCGAGCCGGTCGTGGGCGCGACGGTCTGCGCCGCGGGGGCGCCGGCCGTCACATCGGCCTCCTCCACCGCCGCGAGCTGCTGCATCTCCTCCGAGACCGCGGAGTTGGGCGGCGGGGCGTCCTCGCCCGAGTAGCCGGGCTCCAGGCGCAGGTCATCGGCCTCGGTGGGGAGCAGGTCGCCCGGCCCCATGTCGCCGGGGCGCAGCCGCTCGCTCCAGGGCACCCACTCCGGCGCGAGCAGCGCGTCGGGGCCGGGGAGCAGCACCGTCTCGTCCAGGGTGACGGCCTTCGCGCGGGAGGCGCGGGTCACCGTGACCGCCCAGCGCCAGCCGCGGTAGCCCGGCTCGGCGCTCTCGAAGAGATGCGTGACCACGCGGTCGCCTTCGGCGACAGCGCCCAGATACTCGCCCACCGGCCCCGGACGGGCGGCTTCCGCAGCCGCCTCGCGGGCGAGTTCGACCGCCTCGGCGCACAGGCGGTCGGGGGTACGGCTTCGCATCGCACTCACAGGATCGATTCTCTCTTCCACGCCGTCGCAGCCGTCTGACCTGGTGCGCCAGCCGTACGGCCGTCGCGGGACCGCGGACGGAGCGGACCATGGGGCCGCGTCGACGTCCGCGCCCATCCGGGCTTCGGGCGCACCTTGTACGTCCCATTCTGCGGGATGGCTACTCGGCACACGGCCAGGAACGACCCTCGGTGGCGCGGTTACGCACGCTACCTTGTCCGGCCGCACCGGCCCTACCCCCGTCTCATCCCGACCACCCGGCCCGGCGCCGTACGAACCCTCCCCTCCCGCCCCCGCGCAAGCACATTTCCGCTGCACAGCGGGGTGTTGCCGATCGCCGCCGACGGCGCCGCCATCCGGAAAGCCGTCGAAGGTCTGACGCTTCGGCCGCGTTGGCTGCACCATGGTCAGGTGGCAGGAGCACGGTGGTACGGCGGCGGCTCGACCAAGAGGTCGGGCCGCTGGGTCGTCCACGCGCTCCGTGTCCCCTTCGCGCTCCGCCTCCCCTTCACCGCGGCCGGGCGCGGCATCCGCCGCGCCACCCACGCCCACGGCGCCGGCGAGTCGGGGCTCGGCAAGCTGATCGAACTGCATGCGGTGAACTCCGCGGGCGACATGCTGATCACCGTCGCGCTCGCCTCCACGATCTTCTTCTCGGTCCCGACCGACGAGGCCCGCGGCCGGGTCGCGCTCTACCTGGTCATCACCATGGCGCCGTTCGCGCTGCTCGCCCCCGTCATCGGCCCGTTGCTCGACCGCGTTCCGCACGGCCGCCGCGCGGCGATGGCGGGCGCGATGCTGACCCGCGTGGTGCTCGCGCTGACGATGGCGGGCGCGGTGGCGGGCGGCGGGCTCGAGCTGTATCCGGCGGCGCTGGGCGTGCTGGTGGCGTCGAAGGCGTACGGAGTCGTCCGTTCCGCCGTCGTGCCACGACTGCTCCCACCCCACTTCTCCCTGGTCAAGGCCAACTCCCGGGTCACCCTGGCCGGGCTGCTCGCCACCGGCGCCGCGGCCCCGCTGGGGGCCGGGCTGCACCAGATCGGGCCGAGCTGGCCGCTGTACGGGGCGTCCGCGATCTTCCTGCTGGGCGGGTTCCTGTCGTTCACCCTGCCGCACAAGGTGGACTCCTCGAAGGGCGAGGCCAGGGCGCAGCTGACCTCGGGACAGCACCATCTGCATCTGCCGGTGACGGTGCGCAAGCCCAAGACCAGGGTGGGCGGGGCCCGGGCCGCCGCAGCGGCCGGTGGGGCCAGGACCGCCCCGGCCGGTGGCGCCGCCTTCGGCGGCGGGGCCAGGGCCGCCTTCTCCCGGATCGCCTTCTGGCGGGGCCGGTCCCGGCGGCCCGGCCTCCGTACGGTCGGCCCCTCGGTCCTGCACGCCCTTCAGGCGTGCGCGGCGCTGAAGACCCTGTCCGGGTTCCTCACCCTCTTCCTCGCCTTCCTCCTCCGCGACCAGCCGCTGGGCGGGCTCGGCCCCGAGGTCTCGCTCGGCCTGGCCGCGGTCTGCGCGGGCGGCGGCAACGCGCTGGGCACCGCGATCGGCGCCTGGCTGCGGGCGCGCGGCCCGGAGCTGATCATCGCGGTGGTGCTGAGCTCCGCCCTGGGCGTGCTCATCGTGTCGGCGGCCTTCTACGGCGCGGTGACGGTGGCCGCCGTGGCCGCCACCGCCGGGATCTCCCAGGCGCTGGGCAAGCTGTCGCTGGACGCGCTGATCCAGCGTGACGTCCCGGAGGAGGTCCGCACCTCGGCGTTCTCGCGGTCCGAGACGACGCTCCAGATGGCGTGGGTCCTCGGCGGCGCCATCGGCATCGTGCTGCCGCTCCACGGGGTGCTGGGGATGGCGGTCGCCGGGGCGGTGATCGCGCTGGGCGCGGCGCTGAGCGTCCGCGGACTGCTGAGCGCGTCCCGGCAGGGGGCGCCGTATCCACGGGTGGCGTGAGGTCCGGGATCCGTGAGTTCTGGGAGCTACGGGTGGCACTTCTGGGAGCTACGGATGGCACCCAAGCCCGACGGGACCGCCATCGGCGAGTCGTACCCGCGCGCGAGGCGGCCCCGTAGTTTTGGGCAAGAAATAATGGAGACCTGCGGAGACGTACCCGCGCGCGAGGCGATCGGTGCGGCCAGATAGCCTGCCCGCATGACCGCTGCGCTGTTTTCCAGGGGCAAGGGCCGCCGCGCCGTCACCGCCGCCTGTGCCGTGTCCCTCGGGCTCGTCGCCCTCTCCGCCTGCGACAAGCCGACCCCGCTGGCAACGGTGACGGTCGGTTCGAACACCGTGACGGCCGAGGCCGGCAACGGCTGCTACGGCGACGGCAAGGACCTGGGCTCGAAGAAGTTCAAGGACTGCCTGTCCGCCAAGCCCGAGCACACGATCAAGGTGACCGCCGGGGACAAGGTGCGGATCGGGGTGGACCCCGAGATCGCCAAGTCCGGCTGGGGCCTGATCGCCAACAACCCGGTGATGGCCGAGGCGAGCAAGGAGACGTACCGCAGCTTCGACAGCGATACGCTCTTCGCCCGGCAGAACCCGCAGACCGGCCAGACCACGCTCGAGAAGAAGGTCACGATCACGGTCGCCGAGCTCGGCAAGAGCAGCCAGGGCGTCAAGGGCATCTGGCGCTTCACGCTGGAACGCGACTCCTGACGGGGCTCCCGTGACGGGGAGCTCCTATGACGGGGGCTCCGGTGAGGGGGCTCCTGTGAGGGGGCTCTCGTGACAGAGGCTCCTGACGAGCGGAACTCCGCGGGACGGGGCCCGGTCGCACCGGGCCACCGGCCGCCGCCCGTGACAGGGTTGTGTGTGACAGGGGGGGAGTCGCCCATGCGCGTACTGATCGTCACGGCCGTACCCGCCGAGCGGGACGCCGTCGTACGGGGCGTCGGCGCCACGGCCCCCGAGGTGGCCGAACTCCCCGTTCCCGGCGGGGTCCTCCACCGGCTGAGCCCGGCGCCGCCCACCGGGCCGCCGCTCACCGTGGACGTCCTGGCCGCCGGGGTCGGCCCGGCGGCCGCGGCGGCCGGAACCGCCGCCGCCCTGACCGCGGCCGCGGTCGCCCGCACCCCCTACGACCTCGCCGTATCGGCCGGTATCGGCGGCGGCTTCACCACCGCGCGCCCCGCCGCCGCGGGGCCCGTCGCCGCGGGGCCCACCACCACAGCCACGGCGCGGCCCGCCGACGCAGAGCCAGCCGCCACGGCGCCGGCCAGCACAGGGTCAGCCACCACCGCGCCCGCCGCCACCCCGCACCTCGGCTCCGTCGTCGTCGCCGACGCCATCGTCGCCGCCGACCTGGGCGCCGAGACCCCCGACGGCTTCGCCGCCGTCACCGACCTGGGCTTCGGAACCGTCGAACACCTTCCGCCCGCCCCGCTCGTCGCCGCCGTCGCCGAGGCGACGGACGCCGTGCGCGGCACCGTGCTCACCGTGTCGACCGTGACCGGGAGCGCCGAACGGGCCGCCGAGCTGCTGCGCCGCCATCCGCGCGCCGTCGCCGAGGCCATGGAGGGCTTCGGCGTCGCGGAGGCCGCCGCGGCCCAGTCCGTGCCCACCCTGGAAGTACGGACGCTCTCCAACGCCGTCGGACCACGCGACCGCGCGGCCTGGCGGATCTGGGAGGCGCTCGAAGCGCTCGCGGGCGCCTTCGCGACCATCGCCCCCCTCCTCGGCACCTGGACCTTTGACCCGGAAGGAACCCGGCAGTGACTGAGCCCCTGAGCGAGCCCCTGGCTGAGCCTTCGGCTGAGCCTTTGAAGATCGCCTACTCCCCGTGCCCGAACGACACCTTCGTCTTCCACGCCTGGGCCCACGGCCGCGTCCCCGGCGCACCCGCGCTCGATGTCACCTTCGCGGACATCGACATCACCAACGGGATGGCCGAGCGCGGTGAGTTCGACGTACTGAAGGTGTCGTACGCCGTACTGCCGTGGGTGCTGGACGACTACGCGCTGCTGCCCTGCGGCGGCGCGCTCGGCCGCGGCTGCGGTCCGCTGGTGCTCACGCGGCAGGCCGGCGAGGGGCAGCGGCTCAGCGGCAAGGACCTGGCGGGGAAGACGGTCGCGGTGCCGAGCGAGCGTTCGACCGCGTATCTGCTCTTCCGGCTGTGGGCCGCCGCCGAGGTGCCGGGCGGGGTCGGCGAGATCAAGGTGCTGCCGTTCCACGCGATCATGCCCGCGGTGCGGGACGGCGAGGTCGACGCCGGGCTCGTCATCCACGAGGCCCGGTTCACCTATCAGAATTACGGGCTGCACTGCCTGGCTGACATGGGCGAGCACTGGGAGCGGACCACCGGACTCCCGATCCCGCTCGGCGCGATCATCGCCAAGCGCTCACTGGGCACCGAGCGGCTGCGGGAGCTCGCCGACGCCGCCCGGACGTCGGTACGGATGGCCTGGGACGACCCGGAGGCGTCGCGGGCGTATGTCCTGGAGCACGCTCAGGAGATGGACCCGGCCGTCGCCGACCAGCACATCGGGCTGTACGTGAACGAGTTCACCGCCGACCTCGGCGAGAGCGGCTACGCCGCGGTGCGCGGGCTGCTGACCCGCGCGGCGGCCGAGGGGCTGGTACCGCCCCTCGGCCCCGGGGCGCTGGACGCGGTCTGACGCTTCGGCGAGTGGTCGCACGCCGAGCGGAGCCGGACGGGGATCCATCCGGCTCCGCTGAGTTCCGCACCGCTGAGCTTCGCTCCGCTGAGTTCCGCTCCGCTGACGGGATGTCGTATGCGCCGATGTATGCCGGGCCGCTCATGCCGAACTCAGCCCGGACTCAGACCAGACTCAGGTCAGACCTCGAGGGTGAGACGTCGAGGGTCAGACCTCGGGGGTCAGACGTCGAGGGTCAGACGTCGAGCTGGTCGGCCACCGCGCGCAGCATGCCCGCGATCTTGTGGCCGTGTGCCTTGTCCGGATAGCGGCCGCGCTCCAGCTGCTGCGTCACGTTCTCCAGCAGGGTGGTCAGGTCCTGGACGATGGACGCCAGCTCGTCCGGCTTGCGGCGCTGGGCGGCCGCCACGGAGGGAGTCGGATCGAGAACGGTGACGGACAATGCCTGATCCCCGCGATTTCCGGCCACCACGCCGAATTCCACGCGCTGCCCCGGCTTCAGTGAGTCGACGCCTTCCGGAAGCACCGACGAGTGAACGAAGACGTCGCCGCCGTCATCGCGGGAGAGAAAGCCAAAGCCCTTCTCACTGTTGAACCACTTGACCTTGCCGGTAGGCACGTCTGTCTCGTCCTCGTCGCTCGTCGGAAAACACGGAAAAACAGCTCTCGATAGCACTACAGCGGGTCGTAAGACCCGCCACCACCAAGGCTAATGGTCCCGAGCCTGGTGACAAGACGTACCCGGGTGGTTCCTATGCGCGCTCTGGCACGGATCTACCCTGGTCCGGTGAGTAATGAAACCCCGCACCGCGGCGGCGCCCCCGGCCACCCCCGAGAGGCGCCCCTTCCCGGCGACCGGCTCATCCGGTCCGGCGTCATCGTGTTCGCCATCGGAGCGGTGGCCACGCTCGTCACCGTCGCACCGCTCTTCCTGGGCGCGGATCCGCTGCCCTCGGTGGCGTACTTCGTGTGCATGCTGATGGGCGTGGGCTTCGCCCTCGCCGCCGTCGGGCTGCTGCGCTCCATCGCGGCACAGCGGCGGGAGGCCTCGACCGCCGCCCGGGTGTCGCGACCCCCCGTACCGCCGTCCGGGTGAACCGGGCGCGTCAGGTGACACGGCCCGGGTGAGCTCGTGAGCCGATGAGCTGGTGAGCCGGTGAGCTCGTGAACCTATGAGCCGGTCAGCCGGTGAGCCGGACAGCCGGTGAGCCGGTGACCTCATGAACCGGTGAACCCGTGACCTGGGCGGATCAGCCCGCCGTGCGACCGCCTATGTAGCCCGACAGCCAGGCCGGGAACGCCGTCAGATCGTCCAGTACGACATCGGCGCCGGCCGCGAGCAGCTCGTCCATCGCGCAGGGCCCGGTGGCCACCGCCACGGACAGCGCACCGGCCGTACGGGCGCCCCTTACGTCACCCGTGTGGTCCCCGACGTACACCGTCGCCCCGTACTCCCGCAGCGCCTCCGCCTTGGCCTCGGCCCACAGCCAGCCGATGACCGCGTCCGCCTCGATCCCCAGGTGGCTCAGGTGCAGCTTGGCGTTGGGCTCGTGCTTCGCGGTGACGACGATGGCCCGGCCGCCGGCCCGCCGCACGGCCTCGATCGCCTCCCGGGCCCCCTTCATGGCCGGGGTGGGAGCGATCGCGTACTCCGGGTACAGCTCGCGGTAGAGCTCGCCCATCTCCTCGACGCGCTCATCGGGGAACCAGTGCACCAGCTCCTGCTCCAGCGGCGGGCCAAGCCGGGTGATGGCGAGGTCGGAGTCGATGTAGGTGCCGGTCCGGGCCGAGAGCGCCTCGTACGCCGCCTTGATGCCCGGCCGGGAGTCAATGAGCGTCATGTCGAGGTCGAAGCCGACGGTGAGAGCGGAGTGCGAAGACATGCCCGCCATTGTGCCTTGGCCCACCCCATACACTTAGCCTCGCCTAACTTCGTAGTCGACGAGCGAACGGACGCGATGACCGCCGACGGGACCAGCAACCGCCCTCCCAGAGCCCCCCTGGTCCACGACACTCCGGTCCGCGACGCCCCGGTCCGCGACACCCCGATCCGCGACACCCCGATCCGCACCTCTCCGGCCCGCGCCTCCCTGGTCCGCCGCCGCCTCGGCTGGACGGCCGCGGCCGTCGTCGCCCTGTTGCTCGCCGTCCTGCTGAGCCTCGCCGTGGGCAGCCGCCAGATCGCGCCGAGCGCGGTCCTGGACGCGCTGCTGCACGGCGGTTCGAGCGACGCCGCCGACATCGTGCGGTCCCTGCGGCTGCCGCGCACCCTCATCGGACTGATGGTCGGCGCGGCGCTCGCCATGGCGGGCACCGTGATGCAGGGCGTCACCCGCAACCCGATCGCCGACCCCGGCATCCTCGGCATCAGCCAGGGCGCCTCGGTGGGCGTGGTGCTCGCGATCGCCTTCGCCGGGGTGCACACGCTCAGCGGCTACGTCTGGTTCGCCTTCGCGGGCGCGGGGCTGGCCTCGGTCGCCGTCTACGCCATCGCCACCAGCGGGCGGGGCGGCGCGACCCCGGTCAAGCTCGCGCTCTCCGGCGCCGCGATCAACGCCCTGCTGGTGTCCGTCACGACGGGCGTGCTGACGACGAAGGCGGCGGCCCTGGATGAGTTCCGCTTCTGGCAGATCGGCTCGCTCGCCGGGCGGGACACCGGGATCGTCGCCCAGATCTGGCCGTTCCTGCTGGTCGGCACGGTGCTGGTGATCGCGGTGGCACGCGGTCTCGACGCGCTGGCGCTCGGCGAGGACGTCGCGAAGGGGCTCGGCCAGAACGTGGCTGCCGTACGGATCGTCGCGGCCCTCGGCGCCACGATCCTCACCGGCGTCGGGGTCGCCGCCGCCGGTCCGCTCGCGTTCATCGGCCTCGCGGTCCCCCATATCGCCCGCGCGATCGTCGGCACCGACCACCGCTGGGTGCTGCCGATGGCCGCTCTGATCGGCCCGGTGATGCTGCTGGTCTCGGATGTGGTGGGCCGGGTCGTCTTCCCGCCGAGCGAGGTCCCGGCGGGCGTGATGACCGCGCTGATCGGGGTGCCCTTCCTGGTCACGCTGGTGCGGCGGAAGGCGGTGGCTGCCTCATGACAACCATCCCCGCCCCGCTCGCGCGACCCCGTCGTCGCGACCGATCGGGCCGTGCGAAAGAAGGTAGGGCCGCGTGAGCGCGACGGAAAGCCGTACCAACGTCCGTACGGTCCGCCCGGCCGGGTACGGGCTGATCCGCGTCAAGCCCAAAGGCCGTGGCGGACGTGACGGACGTGGCGGAGGTGACGGACGTGGCGGGCATGGCGGACGTGGCAGGCATGGCGGATCGTTCCTGCTGCACCGCCGCTCGGCCCTCGTCGCGCTCGGGCTGGCCCTGGCCACCGCCGCCGTCGGTGTGACGTATCTGTGCGTCGGCGAGAGCTTCGTCGCCCCCGCCGACGCCGTGAAGGCCGTCCTGCACACCCAGTGGGGCCTCGGGCAGGCCACCCCGAACGATCTCGTCGTCGGCACCCTGCGGCTGCCCCGGATGACGCTCGGCCTGATGGTCGGCGCCGCCTTCGGCATCGCGGGCGCGCTGATCCAGACGGTGGCCCGCAACCCCCTCGCCAGCCCCGACATCATCGGCGTCAGCCAGGGCGCGAGCGCGGTGACCGTGGGCGCGATGACCTACGGGGTCACCTCCTTCGCCATCCTGCCGTACCTCTCCGTCCTGGGCGGTCTCGCCGCCGCCGCGCTGGTGTACGTCTTCGCCTGGCGCGGCGGGCTCCAGGCGGCCCGCTTCGTGCTCATCGGCATCGGCTTCGCCGTCGCGCTGCGCTCGATCACCCACCTCTTCCTGACCAAGGGCGACTATCTCGTGGCCCAGCAGGCGAAGGTGTGGATGACCGGTTCGCTCAACGGGCGCGGCTGGAACGAGGCCACTCCGCTCGGCTGGGCGCTGCTGGTGCTGCTGCCCGGTGTGCTGTGGGCGGCGCGGGCGCAGCGCACGGTGTCCATGGACGACGACACGGCGACCGCGCTGGGCGTACGGCTCGGGCGGGTGCGGCTGGGCCTGGTGGCCCTCGGCGTCGTCCTCGCGTCGATGGCGACGGGCGCGGCAGGACCGGTGGACTTCGTGGCGCTGCTCGCCCCGCAGATCGCCCGCCGGATGACCCGGACCGCCCAGATTCCGCTGCTGTGCTCGGCCCTGACCGGAGCGTTCATCGTCGTCACCGCCGATCTGCTGGCCCGCAAGCTGTTCGCGCCGACCGAACTGCCGGTGGGCGTGCTGACGGCGGCGGTCGGCGCCCCGTATCTGATCCACCTGCTGCTGTCTTCCGGGGGACGCGGCCGTAAGGGAGGCACCACCGCATGACCGCTTCGGCGTCCACAACGGGAACGGGCCCGGAGCCCGGTCCGGCGGAAGCCGCTTCCGCGAACCGGCCGAACCGGCCGAACCGGCTCACCGCGCGCGAGCTGACCCTCGCCTACGAGGACCGCACCGTCGTGGACGGGCTGGACCTGGAGATACCCGACGGCGAGGTCACGGTCATCGTCGGCCCCAACGCCTGCGGCAAGTCCACCCTGCTGCGCGCCCTGGGGCGGCTGCTGCGGCCGCGCGGCGGTGCCGTGCTCCTCGACGGCACGGACCTCGCGCGCATCCCGACGAAGAAGATCGCCCAGTCCGTGGGGCTGCTTCCGCAGAGCCCCGTCGCACCCGAGGCGATCACCGTCGCCGATCTCGTCTCCCGTGGCCGCCAGCCGCATCAGCGGTGGTGGCAGCAGTGGTCGGAGGAGGACGAAGGGGCCGTCACGGACGCCATGGAGCGCACGGACGTGACGGCGCTCGCCGACCGCCCGGTGGACGAGCTGTCGGGAGGGCAGCGGCAGCGCGTATGGATCGCGATGGCGCTCGCGCAGGAGACCGACCTGCTGCTGCTGGACGAGCCGACGACATACTTGGACATCTCCCACCAGGTGGAGGTGCTTGACCTGGTCCGCCAGCTCAACCACGAACGCGGCCGTACGGTCGTCGCCGTCCTGCACGACCTCAACCAGGCCGCCCGCTACGCCGACCACCTGATCGCGATGAAGGACGGCCGCATCGTGGCACGCGGCCGCCCAGGGGACATCGTCACGGCGGACCTGGTGCACGAGGTCTTCGGCCTCGACTCGGTGGTCGTCCCGGACCCGGTGACCGGCAGCCCCCTGGTCGTCCCGGGCACGCCTTGGCAGGCCGAGCGGGCCTGAACCGCGCAGGGCGCGGGCGCACCGGGGCCGGGGCTGGGGGCTGGGGCTGGGCCCCGCGCTTTCTTGGGCTGAGCCCCCGCCCGGGGGCGGGCGCCCCTGCGTGCGGCTGAGGCGGCGCCCGCGCCTTCCTCCGGCTTCCGGCGTTTGGCCTTCGGCCCTCGGCCTTCGGCCTTCGGCTTGAGCCGCCCCCGGGCGGCCCCGCGTCAGCCCCGGCCCCTGCGCCTCGCGCGCCAGAGGAGGAACAGGACCGAGGCGATGGCCGCGCCCCGGACGACGTAGGGCCAGGTCTCGGTCAGGGCGTCCTTCCAGCCGTGTTCGGGGATCGGCTCGCCCCACTTGTCGTCGGCCCGGCCCCACAGCCAGACCGCGGCCCCGGCCGCGACCAGGCCGGGCATGCCCAGCGCCGCCCACTTCGCCTCGGCCGGGGAGCGGCGGTAGGTGCTGTAGTACGCGATCACCCAGCCGAAGGCGATCAGGATGATGTTGCCCAGCGCGGCGCCCGCCACGAGGAGTGCGACCGTCACCAGCAGCACCGGGCCGAGCCCGGACAGCAACTTGGGGACGCCGCCCCCGCCCGCGGGCTGACCGGCCGCCTTACCGGGCCCGAGCAGTACGCGGCGCAGCCCGCCGCGCGGCTTGCCCCCGGCCTCCGCCTTCTTGGCCTCGGTCTTCGCCTTCGCCTCCGCGGCGGCCTCGGCCTCGGCGGCGGCCGCCTCCGCCGCCGCCTTCTCCTCGGCCTCGCGCCGCTCCTGGCGCTCCTGCTCGGCCGACTTGCCCTTGCCGAGCAGTTCGGGGATCTCGATCCCGCCGGTGAACCCCTCGACCGCGCCGTACTGCGCGTCGCGCTGCTCGGGCTGGGCGAACGGGCCCGGCTCGACGTGCCACCAGTCCATGTTGGACTCGCGCGGGCCCAGTTCGTCCTCGCCCGCGAGGTGCGGTGGCGAGGCGGCGTTGGACGGGGGCGTGGCGGGGGTGGCGGGCCTCGGCTTGATCAGGGAGGGGGCGCCGTCGCCCGGGGTGTGGTGGGCGCGGCCGTCCCCGTTCCGGCCGCCGGTACCGGGCACCCCCGGGGCGTCCTCCTCGCGCGGGGCGGGCACCTTACCGGTGAGACCGCTGCTCTTGGCGAGCCCGGCCAGCTTGTCGCGGGCCGCCCGCGCCGCCCCGGCGGCTCCCCGTGGCGACGCGCCACCGGCCACACCGCCGACCGCACCGCCGCCCTCCGTACGGGGCTGACCACCCGTTCCCCCCGACCCGGGGTCGGGGGCTCGGCCGCCCGCCGCGGCCACCACATCGGCCGGTGAGCCCAGCTTGGACAGGATCCGCTTCACCCCGGCCGGGCTGTCCGCCCCTCCGGTGGCCCGGCGATGGTCGATATCGGCCCGGAGCCCGGAGACCAGCCGCATGCGTTCACCGGACGACAGACCTTGTTGCTGAGCCAGGTCACCGACACGGCTCAGATAGTCGTAGACGAGCTTCTCGCTCTCGATCCCCACCAAGACCCCTGAGAATGCGCACCGTCGGCGTATCAGTCGGCTCCGACGGTACCGCGCGGAACCGGAATCCCGCCGCACCCCCTGCGTCCCGCACCCCCGCGGGTACTGTGGATCGAATGAGCGGTTCATGGAATCGAGAGGGCTGACGTGCCCGAAGAGACCAGCTCGCGCAACCGGGAGGCATGAGTTGCCCGCAGACACCGGCCACGGGGACAGCGGTCCGCAGGATCGCGTCCCCCGGGGCGGCGGCCCACGAGACGGCGGCCACGGCGACCGCGACGACCGCGGCCGCGGGGTGCCGCGCACCCTCGCCGACGAGCTGCGCACCCGGCCCGACGACGCCCTCGCCGCCCTGCTGCGCGCCCGCCCCGATCTGCTCTCCCCGGTCCCGAACGACCTCACCCAACTCGCCACCCGGGCCGGCACCCGCGCCTCGGTGGTACGGGCGGTGGAACGGCTCGACCGATTCGCGCAACAGACCGCCGAGGCCTTGGCCGTCGCGCCCGACCCCTGCCCGTACGAGACCCTGCGGGCCCTGATGACGGGCGACGAGGGCCCGGAACAGGCCGGGGGCACCGGCCACGCCGGGGGCACCGGCCACGCCCGGGACGCGGAGAACGCCGCGGACCCGGAGCACGCCAGGGCCACCGGCGCCCCCCTGAGTGCCGAAGAACGTGCCGCGATCGTCGACGAGTTGCCGCGGGCCGTGGCTACCCTTCGCGAGCAGGCCCTGATCTGGGGTGGGGACGATCGGCTTCGGCTGGTCCGGACCGCTCGGGAGCTGCTCGCGCCCTCGCCCACCTCGCCCTCCCCCACCGGGCTCGGCCCGACCCTGCAGGAGGCCACGTCCGGGATGTCGCCGGGGCGGCTTCAGGAGCTGCTGGCGGCGGCCGGGCTGTCGCCCACGCATGACCCGGTCACGGCGGTGGCGGCCCTGGCCGGGCTGTTCCGGGACCGCACCCGGATGGCGGCGCTGCTCGACGGGGCGCCGGCGGGCGCGGCGGCCGTGCTGGCCAAGCTGACCTGGGGGCCGCCGTACGGCGAGGCGTCCGTCGCCTCGCCCACCCCGCCCGTCGGCTGGCTGCTGGACCGCGGGCTGCTGCTGCCGTCCGGGCCGCGCAATGTCGTACTGCCCCGCGAGGTCGCCCTGCATCTG
Organism: Streptomyces sp. 5-10; assembly: GCF_014712245.1. Classification (NCBI taxonomy): domain Bacteria; kingdom Bacillati; phylum Actinomycetota; class Actinomycetes; order Kitasatosporales; family Streptomycetaceae; genus Streptomyces; species Streptomyces sp. 5-10. The sequence continues at coordinate 15,400 of NZ_JACVYG010000038.1, read as the reverse complement.
CGCCACGGCCGGGCACACCGCGCGCCCGAGCCGCTGGCCCCGCCGCTCTCGCCCACCACCGAGCAGGATCCACAGGTTGTGGACAACACCGCGGCGGGCCAGACCTTCACCGCCCTGGCCACCGTCGAGGAGCTGCTGGGGCAGTGGGAGACCGCCGGTCCGCCCGTCCTGCGCGCCGGCGGGCTGAGCGTCCGCGACCTCAAGCGGACCGCCGTGGCACTCGACGTGTCCGAACCGGTCGCCGCCTTCTGGATCGAGCTGGCGTACGCGGCCGGGCTGGTGGCCTCCGACGGCGAGACCGACGAGCGCTACGCCCCGACCCCCGCCTACGACGACTGGCTCCGGCTGCCCGCCGAGGAGCGCTGGGCGCGGCTCGCCGCCGCCTGGCTGCCCGCGACCCGTACGCCGGGCCTGGTCGGCGGCCGGGACAGCAGGGGCCGCACCCTCGCCGCGCTCGGCCCGGAACTGGACCGCTCCTCGGCCCCCGAGGTCCGCCGCCGGGTCCTCGAACTCCTCGCCACCCTCCCGCACGGTGCCGCGGTCGCCCCCGATGTCCTGCTGACCCGGCTGCGGTGGGAGCGGCCGACCGGCCACCGTGGGGCGCCCGCCACGGCCACCCCCGGCGCGGCGCCCCCTTCCGCGTCCGCCCCCGGGACCACCTTCACTTCCGCGGCCGCCCCCGGGGCCACCCCCGGGACCACCCCGGGGGCCACCCCGGGGGCCGCTTCCACGGCCGCCTCGCCCACCGGCGAGGACCTGCGCTCGCGGCTGGCCCGCTGGGCCGTCGCCGAGGCCGAAATGCTCGGGGTCACCGGCCGTGGCGCGCTCTCCTCCCACGGCCGCGCCCTGCTGGAACGCCACCCGGACGAGCCGACGGCCGCCGAGAGCGACCTCGCGTCCGCGCGGGCCGCCCGGCTGCTCGCGCCGCTGCTCCCCGAACCCCTCGACCACGTCCTCCTCCAGGCCGACCTGACCGCCGTCGCGCCCGGCCCGCTGGAACGGCCGCTCGCCGAGACCCTGGGCATCCTCGCCGACGTCGAGTCCAAGGGCGGCGCGACCGTCTACCGCTTCACGCCCGAGTCCGTACGCCGTGCGCTGGACGCCGGGCGGACCGCCGACGATGTGCACACCTTCCTGGCCGCGCACTCCCGCACCCCGGTGCCCCAGCCGCTCGCCTATCTCGTGGACGACGTGGCCCGTAAGCACGGCCGACTGCGCGTCGGCGCCGCCTCCGCGTACCTGCGCTGCGACGACGACGCGCTGCTCGCCGAGATCCTCGCCGACCGCCGTTCGGCGGGGCTGCGGCTGCGCCGCCTCGCCCCCACCGTGCTGGCCGCCCAGGCGCCGCCGGACACGCTGCTGGAGGGGCTACGGGCGATGGGGTACGCCCCGGCGGCCGAGTCCGCCGAGGGCGATGTGCTGGTCAGCCGGGCCGAAGCCCAGCGCACCCCGCCCCGCAAACCGCCCGTCCCGGTCCCGGAGGGACCGCCGGTGCCGGACGCCACCCTGCTGGGCGCGGCGGTGCGTGCCATCCGCGCCGGGGACCTCGCCGCGACCGCGCCCCACAAACCGGCGGCCGCGGGCGCGGCCGGGGCCGGGCCGGAGGCCGGGGCCGGCTCACGGTCCGGTTCCGGGTCCGGTTCCGGGTCGGCCGCCGGAGCCGGTTCCGGATCCGCCGCGGGCGGCGACCGGCTGCCCCGCACCACCTCCGCCGACACCCTCGCCACCATGCAGGCCGCGGCCCTGACCGGCTCCAACGTCTGGATCGGCTACGTCAACGCGAACGGCGCGGCCACCCAGCGCGTGATCGCCCCGGTCCGGGTCGAGGGCGGCTTCGTCACGGCGTACGACCACACGGCCGACGAGGTCCGTACGTACCCCCTGCACCGCATCACGGGCGCCGCCGAACTGGCCGAGGACGCCACGTAGGCCGAAATCAGCCCGTCCGGGGCCCAGGGGCGGAGCCCCGCCGCGCGGCGGAGCCGCGTATCGATACAGCCGCATATCGATGCCGCGGGAAGGGGCGGGGTGGGGCTACGGCACGGAGGGACGGCTCACGCGGAGGGCGGAGCCTCGGTCCCCCGCCGGGTCCACCGGTGCCACCAGTGGCGGCGGCGCGGGTGCAGCGCGTGGCCGAGCCAACGGCCGACCACGACATAGCCGATCAGCGCGCCCGAGGTGTTGAGGATGACGTCGTCGATGTCGAAGGCCCGGCCCTCGACGATGAGCCCTTGAGCGGTCTCGACGGCCACCATCACCAAGGCCGTCACCACGACCACCCGCACCGCGCCCCGCGCCTTGGGCACCAGCATCGGCAGCAGCACCCCGAAGGGCACGCCGAGCAGCACATTGCCGCCGATCTGCTTCACCGTGTCGCGGAAGGCGGGCTGGTCGACGTAGGTGCGCAGCGACCGCCCCGGATGCAGATTGGTGTGGACGAGGTCGACGGAGCCGGGCGAGGGCACGAGCGTGGCCTTGGCGAGCGCCGCCGCGAAGCCGACCATGCAGACGAACGCCACGAGCAGCACCACCGCCCGCGCGAGGCGCGCGCCGAACGAGGTGCGCTGCAGCAGCGCCTTCTCCTGGGCGCCCTGGGGCTCGGGGGGCCGGGCCTTCGTGGACTGAGCCTTCGTGGACTGGGCCTTCGTGGACTGGGCCTTCTCAGCCCGGGCCTTCGCGGTCGGCGGCTCAGAGGTCGGCGACTTCGCGGTCGACGCCTTCGCGCTCTGCTTCTTCGCGGTCGGCGACTTCGCGGTCCGCTTCTTCGCGCTCTGCTTCGCGGTCACGACCCCCTTCGTCAAGCCCCCGCCCGTCCGCGGCCCCTTCCGACCACCGCTCGCCTTCTTCCGGCCCTGTCCCCCCGCCTTCTTCTGGCCCTCCACCGTCCCGGAACCCGCCCGCGGCTTCTTCTCCGCCGTCCGCTTTACCGTCGTCCCCTTCTCCGCCGCCGTCCTCTTCGCCGCCGTCCTCTTCGCCGCCGTCCTCTTCGCCGCCGTCCGCCGGATCTCCCATCCAGCGATGCTGATCACAGGGACTCGCCTCCCGCCCATGGCTCTGTTGTCGTCGCTCTGTCGCTCCGTCGCTCCGTCGGTCCGTCGGTCCGTCGGTCCGTGTCCGTCTTCGCCGCTTGCCCGTAGCCGCCCGGAGTATCCCTGTGGCTCTCCGCTACGCCTCCTCGATGGGGGACACTGGTTCTTTGGCCGGCCAGCACGAAAGGACCCAGGCGCGTGAATGGACCCCTCATCGTCCAAAGCGACAAGACGCTCCTGCTCGAGGTGGACCACGAGCAGGCGGACGCCTGCCGCCGCGCCATCGCCCCCTTCGCCGAACTGGAGCGGGCGCCCGAGCACATCCACACCTACCGGGTGACCCCGCTCGGGCTGTGGAACGCCCGCGCCGCCGGGCACGACGCCGAGCAGGTCGTGGACGCCCTCGTCGCGTACTCCCGCTACCCCGTCCCGCACGCCCTCCTCGTGGACGTCGCGGAGACCATGGCCCGCTACGGGCGGCTGCGGCTGCTCAAGCACCCCACCCACGGGCTGGTCCTGGAGACCAGCGACCGCCCGATCCTCGAGGAGATCCTGCGGTCGAAGAAGATCCAGCCGCTGGTCGGCGCCCGGATCGACCCGGAGACGGTCGTCGTCCACCCCTCCGAGCGCGGCCAGGTCAAGCAGACGCTGCTGAAGCTGGGCTGGCCCGCCGAGGACCTGGCCGGCTATGTGGACGGCGAGGCGCACCCCATCGAGCTGCGCGAGGACGGCTGGGCGCTGCGGCCGTATCAGAAGCAGGCCGTGGAGGGCTTCTGGCACGGCGGCTCGGGCGTCGTCGTGCTGCCCTGCGGCGCCGGGAAGACGCTGGTCGGGGCGGGTGCGATGGCCACCGCCAAGTCGACCACGCTGATCCTGGTCACCAACACCGTCTCCGCCCGGCAGTGGAAGCACGAGCTGGTGCGCCGCACCTCGCTCACCGAGGAGGAGATCGGTGAGTACAGCGGTACGCGGAAGGAGGTCCGCCCGATCACCATCGCCACGTACCAGGTGCTCACCACCAAGCGGAAGGGCATCTACCCGCACCTCGAGCTGTTCGACTCCCGCGACTGGGGCCTGATCGTCTACGACGAGGTGCATCTGCTGCCCGCGCCCGTCTTCAAGTTCACGGCCGACCTCCAGGCCCGCCGCCGCCTCGGTCTGACCGCCACGCTCGTACGGGAGGACGGCCGGGAGTCCGACGTCTTCTCGCTCATCGGGCCCAAGCGCTTCGACGCGCCCTGGAAGGAGATCGAGGCGCAGGGCTACATCGCGCCCGCCGACTGTGTCGAGGTCCGGGTCAATCTGACCGAGACCGAGCGGCTGGCGTACGCGACCGCCGAGACCGACGAGAAGTACCGCTACTGCGCCACGACCGACTCCAAGCGGCGGATCACCGAGGCGCTGGTCGCCCGGCACAAGGGGCAGCAGACGCTGGTCATCGGGCAGTACATCGACCAGCTCGACGAGTTGGGCGAGCACCTGGACGCGCCCGTCATCAAGGGCGAGACCACCAACGCCCAGCGGGAGAAGCTCTTCGAAGCCTTCCGGCAGGGCGAGCTGTCGGTGCTCGTCGTCTCCAAGGTCGCCAACTTCTCCATCGACCTCCCCGAGGCCACGGTCGCCATCCAGGTCTCCGGCACGTTCGGATCGCGCCAGGAGGAGGCCCAGCGGCTGGGCAGGGTGCTGCGCCCGAAGGCCGACGGCCACCCGGCGGTCTTCTACTCGGTGGTCGCTCGCGACACCATCGACCAGGACTTCGCGGCGCACCGCCAGCGGTTCCTGGCCGAGCAGGGGTACGCGTACCGGATCGTGGACGCGAGCGAGCTGCTCGCGGACGAGGACGCCTGACGTACCCAACCATCACCGGTCCCTCATGACTTCTGTCATGAGGGACCGGTGATGGTTGGCTCTGCCCGTGGTGCGCGCGATGGCTCAAGAACTCCCTCCGAGGGCGGCTCCCCCGGCCCCGTCATAATTCATTCGCCTCCCCGACATGCCCTGGCTACAATCGCCGGTCTTGCCGCCTCCCGCGTTCCGAACGAACGGGAGAGCCGCCGCCCGGACGGAAACCGGTCGGCATCTCGTACCGCGCGTCATGCACGTACCGCACGTCATGCACGTACCGCACGTCATGTACGTACCGCGCATCCGCCCTGTGCACTCGCTTGTGTGTACTCGCTCGCCGGAGGCTATGCCGTGCCCTCGCACGCCCCTGACCACCCAGACCCCCTCGCGCGGGAGCGCGCCCATCTGACCGCGTCCCGCGCCGCGCTGCGCGCCATGCGCGCCGACGTCGAGGCCCTGGACCTCCGGGACGTCGCCGCGAACTGGGTCAACGCCGAAGCGCTGCACCACCAGGTCAGCGAGCGCATCAAGGCCCTCGCCGACCTCGCCGACACCCCGCTCTTCTTCGGCCGCCTCGACTATCGGCACGCGCCGGGCGCGGAGACGGCGGAGGGCGCGGAAGGCGAGCGGTTCTACATCGGCCGCCGCCATGTGCACGACGCGGACGGCGACCCCATGGTCATCGACTGGCGTGCCCCGGTCTCCCAGCCCTTCTACCAGGCGTCCAAGAAGGCGCCGATGGACATCGGGCTGCGCCGCCGCTTCGGCTATACGGGCGGCGAGTTGACGGCGTACGAGGACGAACGGCTCTCCGACCCGGACGAGGCGGAGCAGACCAGCAAGCTGCTCCAGTCCGAGATCGAGCGCCCGCGCGTCGGCCCCATGCGGGACATCGTGGCGACGATCCAGCCGGAGCAGGACGAGATCGTCCGCCAGGGGATCGGCGGCACCATCTGCGTCCAGGGGGCGCCGGGCACCGGGAAGACGGCCGTGGGGCTGCACCGGGTGGCGTATCTGCTCTACGCGCACCGCGAGCGGCTGGCCCGCTCCGGCACCCTGGTCATCGGCCCGAACCGCTCCTTCCTCCACTACATCGAGCAGGTCCTGCCCGCCCTCGGCGAGTTGCAGGTGGCCCAGGCGACCGTCGAGGACCTGGTGACGCGGCCGTCCCTGGGCGCGGTGGCGCGGGGCGCCGACTCCGCCGACGCGGCCCGTATCAAGGGCGACGCACGCTTGGCCGAGGTGCTGCGCCGCGCCCTGCGCTCGTACGTCACCCGGCCCACCGAGCCATGCGTCGTGGTGCGCGGCTCACGCCGCTGGCGGGTGCCCGCGTACGAACTGGAGGAGATCGTCGAGGAGTTGCTCACCCGCGACATCCGCTACGGCGCGGCCCGCGAAGCGCTTCCGCGGCGCATCGCGCACACCGTGCTCGTCCGGATGGAGCAGGCGGGCGAGGCGCCCGACGACCGGGTGCAGGACGCGGTCGCGCGCAACGCGGCCGTCAAGGCGGCGGTCAAGGCGATCTGGCCGCCGGTCGACCCGGCCAAGCTGGTGCTGCGGCTGCTCTCCGACGCCGACTTCCTGGCCGAGCACGCGGACGGGATCCTGGACGCCGACGAGCAGAAGACCGTCCTGTGGGCGAAGCCGGCGCGCGGTGTGAAGTCCGCGAAGTGGTCCCCGGCGGACCTGGTGCTGATCGACGAGGCCGCCGATCTCATCGAGCGCACCCCGTCCCTCGGCCATGTGGTCCTGGACGAGGCGCAGGACCTCTCCCCCATGCAGTACCGCGCGGTCGGCCGCCGCTGCAGCACCGGCTCGGCAACCGTGCTCGGCGACATCGCCCAGGGCACCACCCCGTGGGCGACGGCCAGTTGGGAGGAGGCCCTGATCCACCTCGGCAAGGAGGGGGCGCGGATCGAGGAGCTGACCCAGGGCTTCCGCGTGCCGCGCGAGGTGATCGCGTACGCCTCGCGGCTGCTGCCCGCGATCGCCCCCGGCCTGTCGGAGGCCACCTCGATCCGCGAGGCGGCGGGCGACTTCTCCGTACGGGCCGTGAGCCCCGCGGAGCTGGACACGGCCGTGATCGCCGCCTGCCACGAGGCCCTGCGGCATGAGGGCTCGATCGGGCTGATCGCCGCCGACGCCCGCGTCCCGGCGCTGGCCCAGGCCCTCGACGCGGCGGGCCTGACCCACCTCACCCCCGGCGAGGAGACCAGCGCCGAGTCCCGCCTCACCCTCGTCCCGGCGACGCTGGCCAAGGGTCTGGAGTACGACTACGTGGTACTGGACGAACCGGCCGCCGTGGTCGACGGCGAACCCGACGAACGCACGGGCCTGCGCCGCCTGTACGTCGCCCTGACGCGTGCGGTGTCCGGGCTGACGGTGGTCCACGGCGCACCCCTGCCGGAGGGGCTGGCGGCCTGACGGAGCAAGCACACAGGCCTGCGCCGCCTGTACGTCGCCCTGACGCGCGCGGTGTCCGGGCTGACGGTGGTCCACGGCGCACCCCTGCCGGAGGGGCTGGCGGCCTGACGGAGCAAGCACACAGGCCTGCGCCGCCTGTACGTCGCCCTGACGCGCGCGGTGTCCGGGCTGACGGTGGTCCACGGCGCACCCCTGCCGGAGGGGCTGGCGGCCTGACGGAGCAAGCACACAGGCCTGCGCCGCCTGTACGTCGCCCTGACGCGCGCGGTGTCCGGGCTGACGGTGGTCCACGGCGCACCCCTGCCGGAGGGGCTGGCGGCCTGACGGAGCAAGCACACAGGCCTGCGCCGCCTGTACGTCGCCCTGACGCGCGCGGTGTCCGGGCTGACGGTGGTCCACGGCGCACCCCTGCCGGAGGGGCTGGCGGCCTGACGGAGCAAGCACACAGGCCTGCGCCGCCTGTACGTCGCCCTGACGCGCGCGGTGTCCGGGCTGACGGTGGTCCACGGCGCACCCCTGCCGGAGGGGCTGGCGGCCTGACGGGGTGGGGCGCGATTCGGCGGTTGGCCTCTGCTCAGGCGAGGCGGCCACGGCAGGCCGCCTACTCAAGCCACCTCGGCCCAGGCCGCCTGCCCGAGCCGCCACGGCCCAGGCCACCTCGGCCCAGGGAGCCTCTGCCCAGGCCGCCTGCTCAAGCCCCCTCGCCCCAGGCGGCCTCTGCCGAGGCGCCCCCTCGGCCCAGGCCACCTCTGCTCAGGCCACCGGGACCGGCGCGTCCAAGGCGGCGCGCCACTGGCCGACCGCGGCGGCGTCCACCGGGCCCGACCAGCCGTCCGGGCGGGCCGCGCCGCCGATGTGGAAGGCGTTGATCCCGGCGGCGCGCAGGGCGCACAGGTGGTCGAGGCGCAGGCCGCCGCCCGCCATGACGCGCGCTTCGTAGCCCGGGGTACCGGCCCGCTCGGCCTCGGCGAGCAGGGTGGGCAGACCGTCGTCCACGCCGTGCGCCGACCCGGCGGTGAGATACGTGTCGAGGCCGGGCATGTCCGCGAGCCGCTTGCGCAGGCCGTCGCGATCGGCGGCGCGGTCGATGGCCCGGTGGAAGGTCCAGCGGCTCTCGTCCACGCCGCCGCCCGCGCCCACGACCTCGGTCAGCGCGGTCACGGCGGCCAGGTCGACCCCGCCGTCGTCGGTCAGGAAGCCCAGGACGAACTCGTCCGCCCCCTCCGAGTGCAGCGCGGCGGCGGCCTCGCACAGCGCGTCGAACGCCTTTCCGGCCGCGAAGCCGTCCGACGCGCGGAGCATCACCCGCACCGGCAGATCGACGGCCGAACGGACGGCGGCGAAGGTCTCCCGGGATGGCGTGAGCCCGTCGGCGGCCATGTCGGTGACCAGTTCGAGGCGGTCCGCCCCTCCGGCCTGTGCGGCGATCGCGTCCGCGGCGGTCAGGGCGATCACCTCGAGCAATGGTCTAGACATGCAGGACAGCTTGCCACACCGCACAAGAGGGCAAACCGCTACCCCACAATTGGCCCGCACCCACACCCGCGCCCACCCCCACACCCACCCGCCATCCAGCCCATGACGCGCTGCAAACCGCTGGCCCACAATTGGCCCATGCCCGCACCCGCACCCACCCGCCATCCGGCCCATGACGCGCTGCTCACCCGCTGGACGGACCTCCTCACCAGCGCCCGCGACGCCACGACCCCGTCTCCCGTTCCCTACGGCGAAGACCTCCTGACCCGCTGGGCCGAGCCCCAGCGCCGCTACCACACCACCGACCACCTGCTCGCGGTCCTGGACCGGGTGGACGAGCTGCTCCCCCACGTCCAGGCCCCCGACCCCGCCGCGATCCGCCTGGCCGCCTGGTTCCACGACGCCGTCTACCTCCCCGACCGCTCCACCAACGAGGAACGCAGCGCCCGCCTCGCCGAACGCGCCCTCCCGGAAGCCGGCGTCCCGGGCCCCCGCGTGGCCGAAACCGCCCGCCTCGTCCGCCTCACCACCGACCACGACCCCGCCGAGGACGACACCAACGCCGAGGTCCTCTGCGACGCCGACCTCGCCGTCCTGGCGGGCTCCCCCGAGGACTACGGCGCCTACGCGGCGGCGGTCCGCGAGGAGTACTCCTTCGTCCCGGACGACGCCTTCCGCGAGGGCCGCGCGAACGTCCTCCGCCATCTGCTGGCCCTGCCCCGCCTCTTCCGCACGCCCATCGGCCACGACCGCTGGGAGGCCGCCGCCCGCCACAACATGGCCACTGAGCTGGAGCTGCTGCGGCCTGTCCGATAGGTCGGTGCCGACTAGGGGTGCCGATTGTTCAGGGCAATGTCGGGGCGGGAAGACCTCACCGACTCCGAGGCTTGCGGGCCCGCAAGGTCGTGATCGTCCTCTTCATTGCTTCGTCAGGCTCCTGCAACAGGCGAACGGTGACGGCGAGTCCGGCCTGCTCCAATAGGGCGACGATCCGCTCCGCCGGCTGGTGGCCATCCCGCCACGTGGCTCATGCGATCACCTGCAAGTAGCGACGTTCCGGGCTCGTCAGCGACAGGCCACCCTGGAACAGCACGGACGACAATGGATGTCAGGACCGCTGACGAGGAGGACGAGCTGTGAGGCACGTGCTGAGCCTATGGCGTCAGGAGCTGGGAGTGGTGCCCGAGTCGGTCTGGCGACGAACCGAACTCCGCGTGCTGATCCTGGCGGAGACCGGACTCACCACCCTCTCGCCGGAGATCGGAAAACTGACCCGTCTGAGCACCCTGGATCTGGGTCACAATGCCCTCACCTCGGTGCCCGACGAACTGGGGAATTTGGCAGGCCTCCGCGACTTCCTCTACCTGCACGACAACCGCTTGACTCAACTTCCGCGGACTCTGGGATATCTGGCACGACTGCGCTACCTCAACGTCGGCGAGAACCTCTTGGCCACCCTGCCTGAAGCCATCGGCGGGATGACCAGCCTTATCGAGCTGAGAGCACAGCACAACCGCCTGACCTCCCTGCCCGGCTCGGTGGGCCGACTCCGCAACCTGCGTGAGCTCTGGCTGCGCGGAAACGCCATGGAGCAACTGCCGCCATCAGCTGCTGAGCTCCACGAGTTGCGTCACCTGGACCTCCGGGAGAACGCGGTCGCCGAGCTTCCCGAATCTCTGGCCGACCTGCCGCTACTGCGGCAGATAGACCTACGGAGCAATCGGCTCAGGTACCTGCCGGACTGGCTCGCCAAGATGCCGTCGCTGGAGAAACTGGATCTGCGATGGAACGAGATCGACCCCTCCCAGCCGCTTCTGAGCGAACTGGAGCGGAAGGGATGCGTGGTTTTGGTGTGAACGCGCTTCGACGCACCGCGACTGTAACGCGGCGATGTGATGCTATGTCAGGTGCACATTCAAGGGCGCATTGATCACCAACGCGGCCCCTCGGACAGGATCTGGGCACGCGACTCAGGCCGCGGGGAGCTCCCCGCGCATGAGGGTGGAGACGAACGACGACCAGCCCTGTGCAGAGAAGATCAGCGCCGGGCCGTGGGGATTCTTGGAGTCACGGACCGGGATGGCGTCGTGGGTCTGGGCGAAGGTGCGGGAGAACTCGACGCACTGGCCGCCGTTGGCGTCACTGTAGGAGGACCTGATCCACTCGGCAGCGGTGAGATCCAAGTCGGCACTCATGCGCGGTACTCCTTCGCCAGCGTCTTGATCAGGGCCAGTGATCGATCCGGGGACAGCGCATGCGCCCTGAGCAGATCATAGTCGTCCAGGGCTGAGGCGACCGTCCGAGGAGAGTCGTGCATCCTCCCTCCTACTCGCGTCTCGGTGTACAGCACCGTGGGCGAGTCCGGGAAGCGCAGCAACGTGAAGGGCTTCGTTGAAGCGGCTGGAGCACCTGCTGAGAACGGCAGGACTTGAAGCGTGATGTGGGGCGACGCGGCAGCCATCAGCAGGTACTCCAGTTGCCCGCTCATAACCTCGGGACCGCCTACCACCGTTCGCAGGCATGCCTCGTTCAGGATGACCCACAGGAGCGGCGGGGTTTCCAGCTCGAACACCTCTCGTCGACTCAGACGTGCTGCGACCTTACCCTCGATCACCTCGGCCTCTTCCTGCGAGAAGTACGCGCGGAAGATGGCCCGCGCGTAGTCCTTCGTCTGAAGGATGCCGATCACGAGGTTCGCGGAGTAGTCCAGTACACGCGACGCCTTGCGTTCCAGGTTGAGGTACGGGGTGAACCACGAGGGATGGTCGCCCTCATCGATCCGCCGCAGCATCCCCGCGAACAACTCTCCCGTACCGAAGGCGACGTCGCAGCCTTTCGCGAACTTGTCGCTGGGTCTGGGCAGAAGCTTCCCGGCCTCCACCCTGCTGACGTACGCCTCCGAGTAGCCGGCGGCCTGCCCCAGACGCTTTTGCGTGAGCTTGCGGGCGAGACGTACCTGCTTGACGTCACGACCGAAGCGCTGGAGCGGGTTCAAGTGAGCGGGCGGGGTCGTCTCGTCCAATGCTGTGACCTCTCGCTATGTGATCAGGGCCAGCATCGCGGCAGGTCACGGACTTGCGCGCAGCCGTTCAAGGCGTCTCATTCTATTGGCATCCGCGTTATCTGCGTGACCAATTGACTACACGCGGTGCCCATCCCGGCGTCGCCGGAAACAGCCGAGTGGAGCTGATGACATGAACGGTCTGCGCCTCCTGCCGTGGTCCAGTCCGGAGGGAAAGCCCTGCTACCTGGCGACGGACGACGGCAACAGCCGGTTGAGCCGGAAAGCAGACGAGATCGAGGAACTCCAACTCGCGATGGGCGCCCAACTGCTCGCCCATGCCGGCGCTCTGCTCGACGAGGACAACGCGGCAAGTTGTGAACTTCGCTTTTTGGCCCGGCGGCTGGCCGAGGCGTTGACAGACGTGTTGCGCGTCGCAGAGAGCAGGGGTGGACGGCTTCTTGTCCGTGGCGAGCCCGGCGCCGACGAGCGGAACCGAGCCGATCAGTGACGGTAGTCATGGGGCCGGTTGGTGTACCTGTGGCCGGTGGGGGCGGTCCAGGTGGTGGTGCCGGTTCGGGAGTCGCGCTTCACCGACCAGTCGGGGTGGTGGGTCTTCATCCGGTGGTGGCGTCTGCACAGCGCCCCGAGGTTCTCCGGGACCGTCTGGCCGCCCGCCGCCGGGTCGTGGTGGTTGAACGGCTCGACATGGTCCAGGTCGCAGCGGCGAGCGGGCATGCGGCATGTCGGGAAGGTGCAGTAGGCGTCGCGGGCGATGACATGCCGCTCGGTTTCGGCGGTGGGTTTGTAGGTGGTGGGGTCGGTCTTGATCAGCATCCCGGTCTTCGGCTCGATGATCAGGCGGTGCCAGACCGTGCCCTTGGCGAAGGCGATCCTTCGGGCCTGCCCTGCGGTGATCGGGCCGTAGCCCTTGAGCTGGGCCGGGTCGTCGCTGTCGCCGATCAGGACGTCCAAGGGGACGGTGACCTGGACGACTGCCGCCGAGCGGCCACCTGTGGTCGGCCCACTTGTGATCGGCCCGCCCAGGCCCGACCTGTCCGGGACCGGCCTGCTCGGGGCCGACCCGCTCGGAGTTGGCTCGCCCAAGACCGGTTCACCTGAAGCCTGCACACTCGCAGTCGCCGCACCAGGGTCAGTGCGGTTGAGCACCAGGTCGACCAGGGCGTCCACTCGCTTCTGCTCCAGGGTGCGGCCCTCGTCGGGCAGGGTGGCGGCGTGGGCGTCCACAGCGGCGTTCATGGCAGCAGCCTGTTCGGCCGGCAAGGTGGCGCCCCAGAGCGCCATGCCGTCGTCCTTCGGGTAGTGGACCATCTGCCGCTCGCGCTTACGGGCCTGGTGGCGCTGCTCGGCGCCGTGCGGATCGGCTCGTAGGATCTCGCGGGCCAGAGCGCGGCGGGTCTGGCCGGTGGCCATGCCTGGCATCTTCTCCACCAGGGCGGCCTCGACCTGTCCCGCCACCTCAGGGTCCAGGACCGCGCACGCCTCGGTGACGGCTACTGCCTGCATGTAGCAGATCTCTCCGCGCTCCAGCATCCCCAGCGTGGTGGGGTACTGCCGGTCGAGCTCGCGGGCGACCTCCAGACGCTTCGCGGCCGTCGTACCGGACAGCTTCAGCGCACAGGCCACTTCCTCGCAGGTGAAGTTCCAGGCGGCCTCCGCGTCGCGCTCCCGTACTGCCGCCGGAAGCTCCGCCTCGGCTTCCGCTTCCAACGCTGCCAGGATCTGGGCCTGGTGCGCCTGGATCCATCCCGTATGACGCTCCAGGGCTTTCAGTGCGTCGATCCGGCCAGTGCGAGACAGCTTCTCCGCATCCAGGACCGGCAACACGGCCGCGGTCTCCGGGCCGGGGGCCGCTGTTGCCAGATAGGCGGCCCATTCGTCCGGTGTGCCCGGGCCGTTCAATTCGCTGGTCGTTTCCTCCGTCACGTCGATCACCCCCCAGTGATCTCCTCAACCCGCCTCCCCCAGCGGGTTCACGTCTCCATCCTTACTCACTCAGCGTGACAACACCAGGTCACAAGCCCCAGTCCACACCATCGAGTGAACGTTCGAGAAGCGCACATCTCGATGTTCCGCGCAGGAATGCCGACGTCATTCCACGACGTTGAGCCTGGCATGCCCTCCTCCTCCCCAGCGGATTCCGCTCGCTCCCGCATGCCCCTGGCCGTCTACGTCCTCGGACTGTCCGTCTTCGCGCTCGGTACCTCCGAGTTCATGCTGTCCGGGCTGTTGCAACCCGTCGCGCGGGACATGGGGGTGTCGATCCCCACGGCCGGGCTGCTGATATCGGCGTTCGCGATCGGGATGGTGGTCGGGGCGCCGGTGCTGGCGGCGGCCACGTTGCGGCTGCCGCGGCGGACGACGCTGATGGCGCTGCTTGCGGTGTTCGGGCTTGGGCAGATCGCGGGGGCGGTGGCGCCGTCGTACGGGGTGCTGTTCGCGTCCCGGGTGGTGAGCGCGCTCGCGTGCGCCGGGTTCTGGGCCGTGGGCGCCGCCGTGGCCGTATCGCTGGTGCCGGTGAACGCGCGGGCCAAGGCGATGGCGGTGATGGTCGGCGGGCTGAGCATCGCGAACATCGCCGGGGTCCCGGCCGGCGCGTTCCTCGGTCAGCACGCGGGGTGGCGGGCCGCCTTCTGGGCGGTGGCCGGACTGTCGGTGCTCGGGCTGGTCGGGGTCGTCGCGCTCGTACCGCGTACGGAGGTGCCGACCGGGGACGACCAGCCGCGGCTGCGGGCCGAGTTGCGCATCTACCGCGACCGGCAGGTGTGGCTGGCGCTGGCCGCCACCGCGCTGAGCGGTGGCGCGGTCTTCTGCCTGTTCTCCTACCTCGGGCCGCTGCTGACGGATGTGGCGGGGCTGGACGAGGGCTGGGTGCCGACCGTGCTCGCGCTGTTCGGGGTCGGGGCGCTGCTGGGTACGGTGCTCGGCGGGCGGATCGCGGACGCGCATCTGTTCGGCACGATGTTCGGCGGCATCATCGCCTCGACGGTCGTGCTGAGCGCGCTGGCGCTGACCGCGCACAGCGCGGTCGCGGCGGTGGGCCTGGCGCTGATGCTCGGCTTCACCGCCTTCTTCACCGCGCCCGCGCTCAACGCCCGGATGTTCAACCTCGCCAACGCCGCGCCGACGCTCGCGGGCGCGACGAACACCTCGGCCTTCAACATCGGCAACACGGTGGGCCCGTGGCTCGGCGGCCTCGTCATCGACGCGGGCTGGGGCTACCCGGCCGTGGCCTGGACAGGCGCGGCCCTCGCCGGTACGGGCGCGGTGACGACGGTCGCCGCGATGCGCCTGCACCGCGCGGCGGGCACCTCGCGCGTCATCGCCACGTCGGCCTCCCCGGCGGGTACGGAAGCGGCCCACGACCTGGCCGCTGACCCGTCGCGCACCACGCGCTGAAGAGGCTCTCGCCTCGTTGCTCGGGCGCGGCAACACCGCCCGCACACGCCCGCACACGCCCGCACACGCCCGCACACGCCCGCACACGCCCGCACACGCCCGCACACGCCCGCACACGCCCGCACACGCCCGCACACGCTCGTGGGCACGAGCGGCGGCGAGGCACCGCGCGCCGACCTGCGCGCGGCGCGGGCGCGGCGCGGGC